>JAVBNI010000235.1:0-16086 GCA_031551645.1 Bacteroidales bacterium
ATACTTGCCTTGCTCTATTTCTAATACTTTTTCCTTTTTGAATTCATCACTAAAAATACGATGTCTTTTGTCCATTTTTGAGTTAACTTTAGAAAAGTTTTTAACACTTTTCCTGTCAACCTATATCATGGGAGGACAAATCGGAACACTATTGGCTTGCTCTCAAAGCCTCCACGGGTTGTACCTTTGCCGCTTGCCTTGCCGGATACCAGGCGCTGAAAGCGGAGAATACCCACATCAATAAAATTGCCACACCGACCGCCGTGATCCATTCCCAACCTTTGGGGGCAAAAGCATAGAGGTTGGCAAACACAATAAGACCCGGAATCATGGCAAAGGTTGTTAACATCAGACTGTCGAGGATCACATACCGTTTGAGTTGGACAGGTGTGGAACCCAACGCCAAGCGCAAGCCAAATTCATCGAAACGTTTCTTAGATTGCATCCAGATGAGGCCGAATGAACCCAGGAAAGCAAAGATGATCAGGAAAGCAGTTGGGATGGTGACCATATAAGCCTCTAAGAAATCCGTAAATTTAAATAGGCCGCGAAGCGACTCAAGCTCTGCACACAAAGGTATTACTTCATCGGATGAATAGTGTTGATGAAATAGTTTCAGGTATTCGCTTGAAACGTCGGAAAACATTCCTTTTTTACATTGAATCAATACTTCATTATCTCCGGAATCTGATAAATAAGCAGGCAGGAATATGGTAGCATCCGGTTCTCGGGTATCCCTCCTTTTGAATGCTTCCAAAATTCCGACTATCCGGAAATCGCGATTACAGATGTGTACGGTTTTTCCCAATACATCTTTTCCACCGCCGATACGTTCGGCAAGTTTTTGGGTAACAACGGCTGTAGGAATTCCATCTTCGGGTTCCCGGTTGCTCAACCACTGTCCGGATAACAGGCGGAGGCCAAACATCTTAAAATAATTTTCATCGCAATAGTCATATGAGGTGTGATATTTTTCCTGAGTAAATAATATCGAATCGGTATAAGAAAAGGGACTGTTAAATGGCACTGTTCCATGACTAATGTATGCTACACCAGGCGATTGCTCAATAACTTGCACCAATGTTTTGAACTGCTGGGAATAAGCCTTGCGGTCATCACTATTCTGGGGCACATTGTTCATTGGCTGGTAACCGATCACCGCAACATCGTTGAATACTACTTTCCCCGGTGCAAAATAGCGGCTCAACACATCTGAAATAGTACTAAAACAGAACAACATAATGATAAATACCAACATTTGTTCCAAATATACCCAGACCATTTGCCTCCGCCGGTTCCACAATAAAATCAATATTTGTCGTATCATCTTGTTTCTTCTTTTAGTGTGGTTACAATGTTTCGTTTAATGATGAGCCAAGCCGGGATACTTCCTGAAAGAAAACTAAATACCAGGATGCACGGAATGGAAAATAGAAAGATGTTCAATACAGCAAAGTCAAAAGACAGAGAAATAGGCATTATTATACTACGAAGTAACAGGTTGTCGAGTGAGTTCAGTAACAATGGCGTAAGCAAAATGCCTAAAAATGCTCCTACAGTGGTTAATAGTATGGTTTCGGTGAGTAGTTGACCGAAGATTGTGAGATTGGTTGCACCGAATATTTTTCTTATGGCTATTTCTTCCGAACGGCCATACGATTTACTAATATTGAGCGAAAGAATATTTAATGCCGGGATAAGCAACAGTAATAAAATAATGCTGGAAAATGGTACAACTGTGATTTTTGGGGTAAGTGCTTCAGCTTGGTTTATTTTTATTTCTTCGCCTTCGTCACTACTGGCTTTTTGGAGGATTTGCTCAAATTCGTTGCGGATTTGAGGGATTGTCGACTCATCCTTAGCAGTAAGAAATACCGAAAATGATAAACCCTTTCTTGAATAAAATGATAAAGGAAGCCATAAATTAGAATTTGACATCCCCATATCGAAAAGCGAGGTATTATCAACCGCTCCAACCACTTTAAAATCGCGCCCGAGTATGTTTATTTCTTTACCTACAGCGCTTTCGTCCCGGAAATATGCATTGGCCGTATATTTATCAATCACCACTACCGGGATGTTTTCATCAAGTTCATTCCTGGTTATTGCACGTCCTTCCAAAAATCTGAAACGAAATACATTAAAGTAGTCACCATCAATATATGCCAAATTAAAAAAGGCTAACTGGCCATTTACTTCCAGGTTAGTAATACAATCATGGTTTCTAATGACTATAGCTTCAGGGGTTTCCATCCCGGCAATATATTGCTTGTAAAATTCCGGGGTAATATTTCTCGATTCGTGGTTCTCATCGCTTAATGAGTATACTACCCATGTCCTGTCGGCATATCCGGGTAATTGATAATCTCCTTTAAGCGTTTGAAACATGACAAATAAAATGCATGCAAACACAAACGTGAGCGCAGTGCCAAACACACTCAATACCGTATAGAGTGGATTTTGCCGCAATGCGTGGATCGTGGTAAGAAAATAATTTTTGATCATGAGCTTTATTGAATTATGAGTTATGAGAGGATATTCTCATTTTTAACTCTTCATTTTTCATTCTTAATTCTTCACCTGTCACCCTATTTGCCGCCCGTCGAAGAACCTGATCGTGCGTTGGGTTTGTTTGGCTAAGTGCTCGTCGTGCGTCACCATTACAATGGTCGTCCCGCGGCTGTTGAGTTCAAGCAACAGGTTGATAATTTCCGCACCGTTTTTGCTGTCGAGATTTCCCGTAGGCTCGTCAGCAAGAAGGATTTCAGGTTCTCCCACAATGGCCCTCGCAATAGCTACCCTTTGGCATTGCCCGCCCGACAGTTGCGACGGAAAATGTCGCGTACGATGCGATAGCCCTACCTGTTCCAGCGCTTCCTTAGCGCGACGACGGCGTTCCCCGGCGGAACATTTACGGTAGAGCAACGGTAACTCCACATTATCCTGCACGTTAAGCGCATTCACTAAATGGAAACTCTGGAACACGAAACCCAGCGTCCGGTTACGGAAATGCGCCAGCGTGGTGTCATTCATCTTTTCGGTACTTTCGCCGGCCAGGGCTATCTGTCCCTGATTGGGACGATCAAGTAGTCCCATGATGTTCAGCAGCGTGCTTTTCCCGCAACCGCTCGGCCCCATGACCGACACATACTCACCTTTAGCCACTTCGAGATTGACATTTTCGAGGGCTAATGTTTCAATCTCCTTTGTACGATAAATCTTAAAAACTTGGTTTAATTGGATCATGACATTTTTGAATTTTGAATTTTGATTTTATGAAACACTGACTACACTGGTTACACTGAATATCACAGAAAAAACAGTGAATATCCGTGCTATCATATGTTGTCTGTGTTCTATTTCACTTTGACTTTCTTACGGTTTTTATAACTATCCATATTTGAAACAATGACTTGTTCGCCTGCTGCAAGGCCATCCAGTACTTCCACATATTCGAAATTGCTGTCGCCGAGGCGCACTTTGCGCGGGATGGCTTCGCCGCCGTCCACTACCCACAGATCGTATTCGCCTTTACCTGTGTAGTAACTACCGTTGGCAATACGTAACGCCCGTTCCTTGAACGATGCAATCACATATACATCTGTCTTAAGTCCCGCACGCAACTTCGGATGGTTGCTTTCAGCCAGTTCGATATTGAACGTCACTGTCCCATTTTTCACCGACGGGCGAATGTTCGATACCGTGCCGGTTAACTTTAACATACCGATTTTCACGACCACTTCGCTGCCCGTACGCAAGCGGTCTGCATACACGTCGGCCATCTCGCCTTCCACTTTGAAACGACTCAGATCGGCCAACCTTACTAATTCGGCGCCCTCGGCCACCTTACTGCCTATTTCGTCTTTTACCCACGTGACGATAGCATCGGCCGGCGAACGGATTTCCGATGCTTCCAGCTTACGTACTTTTTCGTTCAAATCACGGGTATGAATAGCATATTCTATTTCTAAAACATTGAGATCGGCTTGTGATGTAGCTTCGTAATTATGGGTAGATTGTTCAAGGCGCTGGTATTCGAGTTGCGCCGTTTCGTTTTGCAAACGGACACTTTTCAACTGTTCTTTGGTGGTAGCGCGGATGCTGTCTAAATACAACTCGTTGCGCATATCCGAAGCCATTTTTTGCAATTTGAGCGCTTCGATTTGTAACTGTAATTTACGGTCAGCTTGTTGGGTGGAAGAAGATACCCTCATCTGGTCCAATTTACTTTTCTTAATTTGTTGTTCGTCCAGCATCCGTTGATATTCGTTGCGGATGTCGGCCAGGTCAAGGCGCAGGATCACATCGCCTGTTTTTACCGAGTCGCCGGGAAAGCGGACAATTTCCATTACCTGTGAATTGATGGGCGAAGCAATTACCCGTTCAAAATAGGGCACTACCCTCCCCGATGCCGACAGTGAAACCTCCATCGGACCTGCTGTCGCTTCCGACGTAGTGATCTCGCTATAAGCTACCGATAATTTGAGTTTGCCAATCACTATCCATAACACAAATGCTATTGCTATAACAGTTACTGCTATTTTGGCAATATTCCGGTTGCGTTGCCTGACAATTTCTTCCCGAGGTATGACCTTGTCCATTTTTAAACCATTTTTGATGTGCATTCATTTGCTGACAAGGTATAGCAATAGAAATGCCATATTTTTTAAAATACTGTAAATAAGTAAATTATTCTATTTTGTCCAAATAAAAACTGTCCAAAAATGGACAGTTTGTCCGCTTTTAAGTAGTTGGAATATATACTTGATTTTTCCTATTATTTGTTCAATTTTGATTTCATATGTTTTGTCCGCCAGAACGAAGTGGAGTCGAGACATCTCTTTTAAGTTTGCATACCATTCAAACAAACAATTTCTTAAGTAAACAATATTTATTCTCAATTATTTATAACGTCTGATAAAGCTCCATCATTTGTCCGGCCAATAATTGATCATCAAAACGGGCGACATATTTTTTACCTCCGGCAATCATTTCCGCCTGAAGTTTCATATCGTTCAATATCCGGTTGACGGCATCGGCCATCTCTTTATCGTTTTGCGGATCAACATATATGGAATGAGGGCCTCCTGCTTCGGACAGACACGAACCGGTTGCGGCAACAACGGGCGTTTCCGAATGAAGCGCCTCAATAATGGGAATCCCGAATCCTTCGTATAATGAAGGATAAACAAATACTGCCGCCGACTGGTACAACGCCGGCAAGTCGGATAACGGGACTCCTGACAACAAATGTACCCGTTGTTCCAGTCCATGTGCGGCAACATATTTTTTTATCTCAAGAGCGTACGACGTTTCCCTGCCAACAGCGACCAGATGGACAGAATCGTCAAGATGATGAAGCGATTTAACTGCAAGAAACAAATTCTTACGAGGTTCGATCGTACCGACATTCAGCATGAAAGTCTCCGGCAATTGGTATTTTTTACAAACCTGTTGTTTTTCATCGAATGACAATTTATTGCCAAACAACATATTACATCCCTGGTATATAACGCTGATCTTCCGGGGATCGGTGCCGAAAAATGAAACAATATCGTTTTTGGTACACTTGCTCACCGCAACGATATGATCAGCTTCCTGGCAGGCATGCCTGAACTTACGGGTATAAATAGCACGATCGGGGGCCTTGTAAAATTGCGGGTAACGCAAAAATATCAGATCGTGAATTGTTACTACCGAACGTATCCCCTTTTTTTGCAATCCTACAGGCAATTCATTACTCAGTCCATGGTACAACTGGACTCCATCGCGTTGCAAGTCGGCTGTCATCCCTTTTGTCCGCCACAAAGATGAAAAATATCTGTAGCCTCCCCGGGGAAACGCACAGGCAATATTTTCCCGTTGCCGGAGTGCAGATATCACCGGACTATTTTTTTCTTTCGGCGCATACAATCGATACTGGTGATCAGGAAAATAAGCCGACAGATTGTCGATCACGTAACGGCTGTAATTACCTAATCCTGTTTGGTTGGAAAAAGCCCTCTTAGCGTCAAATCCTATAATCATGAATGTATTTGTCTTTTCTACAAAGATTGTTCTTTTTTAGAAGAAATACAACCGGATGATTATAAAAATTTGCGTAAAGAAAAGCATGAAACATACTTAAAATTCACTGTAAGAATTTTTTAATACTTTTGCGATGTTAGATGTAACAAAAAGAGAATAAAACAACAATCATGATCAGATTATATGCTATTGCCGCATGGGCTTTCTTCTTTATCTCAACCTGTATCGGACAAAAAGATATGAAGGACTACGAAGGTGGTTGGGAAGGAAAGATAACCAATCCGTTGACGTTCAATTTTATTGTAACGGTAAATCACGTGAAAGGCAATAGCTACTGTTTCGAAATCAAAAATGACCGGGTATTAATTGAAAAGGAATTTTCCATTTCCAGGGATCGGATGATTTCTTTCAATATAGGCACCGATCTTTCGTTTGAAGCAGTAATAGCCGATAACCATTCTTCTATCAAAGGATTTATCCGTTCGGGAATACTTCAATACCATGTCTGTCTTTTCAAAAACGGACCGGGTAATTTTTCGGGAACGTGGAATATGCTGATGGTAGATAAATTATCTCCCGCAGATCTTTATCTAAGCGTAGAAAATGCAGAAGGTGTAAAATTCGAAGCATATCCGATTTTTGGCGATGACCGGTTTACAGGTACCTGGTGCGGTAATTTCGAAAAAAACAAGGATACGATTTATTTCAGTGATTTTAAAACCGGGTTACGGTTTGAAGGCGTACTAAACAATCAAGCGATATCATTAAAAATCAAACTTGAACAGGCAACAATTGCAAAGGTCGAAATGAAACGTTCTAATGACACTTGGGAAATCGGGAATAAAACCAATCATGGGGAAAATATCCAATGCCCGCCCGAGTTGTCTGATGGATGGGCTGTTTCAGGTCTGAATGCAGCAGGGATCAACAGTACCTGGCTTCAAAAAATGATCGACAGTATTTCCGCCAATAAAATAACCCATACACACAGCGTGCTCATTGCAAGAAAAGGAATTTTAGTTTTTGAGAAATATTTTTCGGGATATAATTCTACTATCCCCCACGATACGCGATCTATGTCGAAAAGTATATCTTCAGCTTTGATCGGGATAGCGATAGACCAGAAACGCATAAATTCCGTCAACGACAGGATATATCAATATATCCCCGAAAAATACCAATATACCAAACGTAATGACAGTCTGAAAACGAGCATCGAACTCCGCCACTTGCTTACCATGAGCTCCGGGCTTGACGCAATTGATTTTGGGATCAACAGGAAATCGGCTGCTTCGGAAGATAATTATCAATCTACTCCGGATTGGCTCAAAACGGTTTTGGAAGCGCCCATGATCCATACGCCGGGTTCACATGCGAATTATGGCTCAGCCAATCCTTTCCTGCTGGGTGTAGCCCTAAATTCCGTTATGCCGGGTCAGGTAACATTGTTTATGGATCAATACCTCTTTTCCCCCTTAGGGATCGACAACTACATTGTCCAAAACGATTTATCGGGCCAACCATATTTCGGGGGAGGGATGTATTTGACACCGAGGGATATGCTCAAATTTGGACAACTATACCTGAATAAAGGGAAATGGAACGGCAAAGAAATAATTTCGGAAAAATGGATCGAAGCGTCATTCGGAAATTACCTGACATTGGAAAATGTCGAAACCCGGAACGGTTACGGTTATCTTTGGTGGCATAACGTTTATCATAATGGTAATAAAGTAAAGTCAATAGAAGCACGTGGAGCGGGAGGGCAATACATTTTTGTGATTCCCGAATATGAAATGGTAATTGCTGTCACTTCGGGTAATTATCGCAATGGTCGATTCTGGCAACCCGAAAAAATCGTGGAGAATTACATTTTACCGGCAATCCTTTCGACGAAATAAACAGGTCATAATATCAATGAAATTGCCACAAAGGCACAAAGACTCTAAGTTTTTTCTGTCTTCATGACAAAATATATTGAAGAAAACATTTAAGTGAGTCAAGTTAATTATATATGAATAAATAACTTTGATGTACTTATACCACTACATTAATGATTTTCTTCGGTACGATAATCACTTTTTTTGGGGTTTTTCCTTCTGTCCATTTCTGAGCGGCTTCAGTGGCAAGAACAATTTCTTCAATGGTCTTGACATCCATATCGATGGGTAGTTCGAGGGTAAAGCGTGTTTTACCGTTAAATGAAACAGGATAGGTAAAACTACTTTCCACAAGGTACTGTTCGTTAGCCACCGGATAGGTCGCACCGGTTATGCTTTGTGCATGGCCAAGTACCTGCCACAATTCTTCGGTGATATGCGGTGCAAACGGAGCCAACAGGATAACAAACGGCTCAAGTACCTGGCGTTTATTACACTTTTGATCCTGAAGTTCGTTGGCACAAATCATAAATGCGCTGACGGCCGTATTGAATGAGAAACTTTCGATATCCGCCGTCACCTTCTTTATGGCCTTATGTAAAGCTTTAAGTTCTTGGGCTGTGGGCGCTTCGTCGGAAACCTTCAAATTACCTTCGCGTGATATAAAAAGATTCCAGACCTTGCGCAGAAAACGGTGTACTCCTTCAATACCAGCTGTGTCCCATGGTTTGGACTGTTCCAATGGGCCGAGAAACATCTCGTACATACGCAGGGTATCAGCGCCATATTGCTCCACAATCATATCCGGATTCACCACATTATACATCGATTTCGACATCTTTTCCACTGCCCAGCCGCAAATGTATTTACCGTCTTCCAGGATAAAATCAGCCGACGCATAATCGGGACTCCATGCCTTGAACGCTTCGATATCAAGTACATCATTCTGCACAATATTCACATCTACGTGGATGTCAGTAACATCATATTGATCTTTGAGATGATAGGATACAAACGTGTTGGTTCCTTTAATACGGTACACGAAATTCGACCGCCCCTGGATCATTCCTTGGTTGATGAGTTTCTTGAATGGTTCTTCATCCCGGGCCACACCCAGATCATAAAGAAACTTGTTCCAGAAACGGCTATAAATCAAATGTCCTGTGGCATGTTCCGTGCCGCCGATATAGAGATCGACATTACGCCAGTATCCATTAACCTCGGGCGATACCAATGCCTGGTCGTTATGCGGATCTTCATAACGCAGGTAATAAGCCGACGAACCGGCAAAGCCCGGCATGGTACACAACTCAAGCGGGTATCCTCTGTATGTCCAATTTTTGGCGCGTCCCAGCGGAGGTTCTCCGGTCTCGGTTGGCAGGAATTTATCTACTTCGGGAAGTTCGATGGGCAGATCTTTCTCGTCCACTGTATAGGGCATCCCTTCTTTATAATAAATCGGGAACGGTTCGCCCCAATAACGCTGGCGGCTGAATATAGCGTCGCGCAAGCGATAATTCACCTTTACGCGGCCAATATGGTTTTCGCGGATATAATCTTTTGCCCGCTGGATGGCCTCGGGAACAGTCAACCCATTGAGAATACCCGAGTTCATCATGATCCCTTCTTTGGCATCGAAACTTTCCTCTGATACATCACAACCTTCGATCAATGGAACGATCGGAAGATTGAAATGCTTGGCAAAAGCATAGTCGCGGCTGTCATGTGCCGGAACAGCCATGATAGCCCCCGTACCGTAGCCGGCCAATACATAATCGGAAATCCAGACAGGAATCTCCTCTTCATTAAACGGATTGATTGCGTAAGACCCAGTAAACACGCCTGTTACCCGGCGGTCGGCAATACGTTCGCGTTCGGTACGTCGTTTGACTGCTTCAAGGTAAGTGTCTACCTCTTTTTTTTGCTCTGCTTTCACCAATAAATCTACATATTCGCTTTCAGGCGCAAGTACCATAAACGTTACTCCATAAATGGTATCGGCACGAGTGGTAAAGACAAGAAGCCCCCCTCGATCCCCCTCAAGGGGGGAAGCGTCGAGCGCTCCTTTTATTTTTGTGAGAACCCTGTCTATTTCGTTTAATACTTCTTCATTAGTAAAACGGATGACGCGATAGCCCAAATTATTCAAAATTTGAGTACGTAACTTGTCTGCTTCCATAACTTCAGGCTTGTTATGGTAACCTCCGTCGATTACGATAATCAACTGTTTTGACAAACACACAAAATCGACAACAAACTGATCGATAATATGCTCCCTTCTGAATTTATATCCTTCCAGTTGTTTTCCCCTTAAGTGCTGCCAAAGAGATGCTTCTGCTTCCGTAATATTACGATTCAGTCTTTCTTTTTTAAGTCCTTTTAAGAGCGCGTACTCCGAATTCCGTGCTGTTTGGTAGCGCGGAGCATCTCCCTCCCCTTGGGGGAGGGTTGGGGAGGGGCTTATTTTAAATTCCATCTCTGCACCTTCCGAACGTCCAATCCAATTCTTCTGCGTCTCTTTCAATGAATCTGTCCATTCAAGCGTTTCGAGGCCCTCCAACAAACGTTGTGCATATGCAGACACACGAAGACTCCACTGTCGCATCAGCTTTTGCTCCACAGGATAACCACCACGTACGGACAACCCTTCACTCACTTCGTCGTTGGCAAGTACAGTTCCCAGTGCAGGACACCAGTTCACCATCGTGTCGGCCAGATAAGCAATACGATAATTCAGCAGAATTTCCTGCTGTTCCTTTTCTGTTTTAGCATTCCATTCTCCGGCCGTAAAATGTAACTCTTCGGTACAGGCAATATTCAGGCCCTTGGTTCCCTGTTGCTTAAATACTTCTATCAATTCGGCAATCGGACGGGCCTGCTGTACGTCATAACAATAATATGAATGAAACATCCGGATGAAAGCCCATTGCGTCCATTTGTAATAACCCGGCTCACAAGTCCATACTTCACGTTCCCAATCAAATGACAATCCGATTTTATCCAATTGTTCGCGATAACGCTTGATATTCTGCTCGGTAGTAATGGCCGGGTGTTGTCCGGTTTGTATGGCATATTGTTCGGCAGGCAATCCATAGGCATCGTATCCCATGGGATGCAGAACATTAAACCCCTGATGGCGTTTGAACCGGCTGTATATATCAGAAGCAATATAACCAAGCGGATGTCCCACATGCAACCCTGCTCCGGAAGGATAAGGAAACATGTCAAGTACATAATACTTTGGTTTACCGGGTTCTTCGATTACACGGTATGTCTTATGATCCACCCAGTATTTTTGCCATTTGGCATCAATTGCTTTAAAATTATATTCCATGATGAAGCCTTCTTTTTTTGAAGGTGCAAAGATAGACAATACCACTTGACATCAAGCCGCAGAGATGATAATTTCTTTATATCGTTGGAATTACCTTTGCTTAAACGTTTAAGCGGGGTTTTTTTGAATTGAGTCCGAGTCGTTTTGTATCACGAACCCGATCAGGGAGTAGTAATGATTATTTGATCCAGTCTGGTTCTAACGAATTCTGACTGGTCTTTCAAATTGATATACAGGATATTTAGCCCTGTCAGGGTAAAAACAATAAAATAACCTTGCAATTCGGTTAGGGACAATGACAAATCTTTTTAGACAGGATTAACATGATTTACAAGATGTAAATAATCCTGCAAATCATGTTAATCCTGTCTAATGAATAATTTATTTTGTCTTCATTCCTTATAGATTTTTTCCGATGGCATAGCCGCCCCAGGTAGCTAACAGACAAAATACCACGCTTATCAAAGCATAGGCAAAAAATAAAAAAACATCGCCTTGTTTCAGTAAATTGAAATTTTCCCACGAAAAAGCGGAAAAAGTGGTAAATCCACCGCAAAAACCAATGGTAAGCAGACAGATGTAAGAATTTTTATCCGAAATTGCAGGAATCGCCCAAAACAACCCAATGAGTAACGAACCAACCACATTCACGCCAAATGTAGTAAATGGAAATACAGGCGATGCAAATTGCGCCAGCAAACGTGCAATGCCGTATCGGGCGACACTTCCCATGCCGCCTCCAATAAATACGAGTAAGAATAATTTAATCATAAGTAATTGTCAAATTTTGATTATTCTAAAACTCAGTAAATCAAAATATTTATACAAAAATAACATAAACTATGTGCTGGATACTTAAAATAAAAAACCGTAATCCGGGATCGCCCAAAATTACGGCTTTTTTTGATCTGTAATATTTTTACCGGCTACTCAAAACTGCCATACAATTCAAAAATTCAATTGCCGACTGTTAAGTACTTGCTGGTAAATAATCGACGTTTTTACTTTAATGTATTATATTGATTTTATACGCTTTGCGCTAATTTTCAATTATCAATTGTCAATTTTTAATTACTTAACTAAAACCCTACGGTTAATTTTGCCATAAAGTTGCGGAACGGCTGCGGGAAGAAATATCTTGCCACCTGCTCTTCGTCACCCACATAGCCACGATAGACAGCTGCGTTCGAACTATAATCGGCATTCCAAAGATTGTTAACGGCGAATTGCGCTCCGATATAGAATTTCTTAAAATTGATCTGGTACTGGGCAATGGCATTATTTACAAAATAACCGTCCAACTGGCGGCCGATATTCGATGTATTGTCATAATACTGTTTGCCGACATATTTTGCCGATAATCCTACGGACAAACCCTTGAAAATTTCGTAAAAAATATTGGCAGCGCCCACCCATTCGGGAGAAAAAGCAAGATCAGTTGTTCCCAAATGTTCTTCACGTTGAGGTAAAGTGGCATCATCATCGGTGGGCGACTCAACATCAAGATAAGCCACGTAATTTTTGATTTTGTTGCGACTATATGCCACATTTCCATTGATATTCAATCCTTTTACCGGACGAACACCGAAAGTAAGTTCAATACCAGTACGATAACTGTCCGGAACATTCTCCATCAACGGATAACCTACATCATTCATTTTACCGGTGTTTACCAGCTGATCTATATAATACATATAGAATAAGTTAGCGCCAAAAGCAAATATGTCATTATTTAGTTCATAACCCGCTTCCACATCGTAAAGTGTTTCGGGACGCGGCATCATTGACCCTCCCTGTTTTAAAGCATCCTTGATATCGGCTCGTGTCGGCTCGCGGTGACCTACGGCAAAAGAAGCATACGCCCTTTGCTGTGGCGTAATGGCAAAAGTAATCCCCGCTTTCGGGTTAAAGAAATTATAATTGTGCTCCTGTTCGAGGTTTATCAAATCATCATCAAGGCCATTCATGTTATATCTGATATACCGCCATTGGAAATCACCGAAAACATACCAACGTTGGCCAAGCTGCTGTGTTACTTTTAAATAAGCGCTCACATCCGGTTTCTTAGCCGTGTTACGGTACCATTCATAATCGGCAGGTACGAGAGCTTGATCCTGTGCCCAAATAACATTGCCGTAGTGATTGTTATCGAAATAATTGCCTGAAACACCCAGGTGTGCCGTGGTTTTATTTGCGGTATATGTGGCTGTAAGGATAGCGCCCCAAAGGTTATTATCCAACCATTGCCGCTGTATCAGATCAGTAAAAGCATCTGACTGCAAAGCATATTCTTCTAATTCCGCATCTTCCTTATATTCTTCGTAATAGCCTTTTCCACGGGTGTAATATAATATCGTATTCAATTTGATACGTTCACCCAGGCGTTCGCTATAGTGCAGGTGTACGTGCGCCTGTTTATAGTTGTCGGTTTCGTTGTCGTAACGCATCGTATTTCCTTCACCATCCGTGTATAGGCCAGACATATTATAACGACGGTTGACAGGCATTTCTTCCTCGGGCACACCAGTCCACGAAATACCCGTGTGCTGGTCGCCGTAAAAAACATTCATCTTAATGATCCTTTGGCTGCTTGAATAACCTCCAGAAAAAAACAACGATTGCTGGTCGGAACCGCTATGATCGATGTAACCGTCTGTCCGCCCCAGTGAATAACGCAGATCGGCATTCCAACCGTTCTTGGCGCGCCCCGTTCCCAGAGCCGTATTCAACTTGAAGGTGTTGAACGATCCATAAGCCGTGCTTACCTGACCATAAGGTTCAGCAGCAGGTTGCGTCGCCTGCATATTGAGGGTTGCTCCGAAAGCAGCAGCTCCGTTCACTGATGTACCGACACCCCGTTGTATCTGCATCGATTGCAGCGATGACATCAAATCGGGCATATTTACCCAAAACACCGCCTGACTCTCCGCGTCGTTTATAGGCACTCCGTCAAAAGACACGTTGATACGGGATCCGTCACTTCCACGTACCCGGAATGTCTGGTTACCAAGTAAAGCCCCATTTTCGGAAGTCATCACTACTGACGGGCTAAGCCCGATGGCAGTAGGTATTTCAGGCGACACCATCATCCGGTTGGCCTCCGAAGCCTTGAGATTGGTAAAAGTTGTTGGCGTACGGTCGTTAGCCCGTGTGGCTGAAACCACAATTTCGGACAAGTCCACTTGCCGTACGGAATCGGTTTGTGCAAACAAACCTAATGAATAACATAAAAATACGATAAATAATACCTTTTTCATTAAAAAATAATTATCGTTTCAGGTTTTTAAGTTTAAACATTCAAATAATGAAGTCGTATTTTCCGACGAAAGAATACCAAAAACTTTTCATGAAGTCACCCAATATATCATTTTATGATACTTCATGATACAATTTTTGACATCCTTTGTTTCTACTAACTTCAAACTCGAAATTTCAAACTTGAAACTCGAAACAGGTTCAACAAAAAAGGGGATTGATGAGATACTGAAAACGCGATGAAGAGAATTGCCCCGCGGCGGCAATCTTTATCCCTACGCCGGTATAAGCCGGATCAGGTTCAATGGGTATGATCTCAGTCTGTTGTGTGCCAGACACCCCTAAAGATTTCGGCTGCAAAAGTAATCGCATTTTACCAAAAATGGAATAATTGCAGGAAAATATTTTGTGAAATTGATAGTTGAAAATGGAAAAAGAGTGACTAACCCGTTCATTCAAGCGTACTACCATCGGGCTGAATCCTTAGCTCGACGAACTTAGGCGTAGCTGGGCTCACGAGCAGATACGAGTAACAAAGCCAGCACGTAGCATAATGGAACATATTTAAACAATCGTTCAGGGTGCCTGAAAATCAGCCATTTAATTTAGCTTTACTTGTTTTTGAACGATAAGATGTGAATGGTAACACCCACTGCAATCATTGACAGTAAGATTCTTACCGGCCATTTCTGGATCAGATAAATGATACAATAAGACATGCTACCCCACATCAATATCAGTGATATGACCTTTGCTCGTAAGGGAATGATCTTGTTTTCACGATAATCGCGGATATATTTCCCCAGCATCGGTTGCCGCATCAACCAATCATAATAGCGCTGCGAACCTTTCATATACAAAAATGCTGTCAAAAGCAGGAAAGGCGTAGTGGGTAACAACGGGACAAAAGCGCCGATAATTCCCAAAACGAGACTGACAGAACCTAATACAATGCAAAAGATGCGGACGAGAGACATGCTGATTTTTTACCCGCCAAAGATACGAGGAATTACACGATCTTTATTTTCATTCAAAAATGGTTTCTGATTTATAGAATCGTATGATAGTCTTCAAAAATACTGGGGTAGCTTCCTCGTTCTCAGTAATTATCTGTATCTCCAATCACGAGTTTTTAGGACACAGAGAGCCACAGAGAAAAAATAGAGAACCACTGAAAATCTGTAAAATAACAGGATAAATGATGTCGAAAGTATTTCTATTGAAAATGACCCATCTGCAACTCTGAAACAAGGATATTTTATTTGATGAAAGATTTGATCCGGAATCTATTGATTATACTATTTCAAAGTCGTTTGATCGAGATTGAACCTTGAAATAGATTTAATAATTATTATTACGTTTGGAACAATTGTGATTTATATTTAAAATATTATAAAAAATAATGATAGATGTTTATAATTAAACTATTTATTTAAGAAATATTTTATCATCGGTATAGGCGTTTAAAGCGCACTAATTATTTTTTTAATTTTCTGCGGATTGGCTCGAATTTAATCATTCTGCAAATTAGGTTGTCAAAAACAATATCCATGTGGTTGCGTCTATTGTATCTGTAATGGTATTCATCAA
>JAVBNI010000166.1:0-7423 GCA_031551645.1 Bacteroidales bacterium
TGCCATTGGCAGTGCCAAAAGATACAGGATTGTCAAAGATGAGTGCCGTTTACGTAAGGAGGGATTTGTGGACAGAATATTTGCCACTTGTGCAGCCTTGCATAATTTCAGGATCAAACGCAGGCCGTTCCAATACGAAAATAAATTAACATAATGTCTAATGTGTACTTATTTACATGAAGATTGATTATATTTGACAAATTAAAATTATCATGCCATGAAATACACAAGGCGTCATTTTATTGGTACCGCTGCTGCCGGTATCGGAGGGGTATTACTGAACGATTCGTTTGCCGGAACGGGTTCTATCCTCCAAAAACATGATCCGTATGAAACGGTTGAGCTTGGTAAAACGGGTATTAAAACCACTCGTTTGTGTATGGGAACCGGCATTCGTGCAGGAAACAGGCATTCCAACCTCACTCGTATGGGATATGATGAAGGAATAAAATTAGTCCGTCAGGTATATGAGCGGGGAGTTCGGATGTTTGACATGGCCGATTCGTATGGATCGCATTGGATTGTGAGTGATGCGCTAAAAATCTACCCGCGTAAGGATTATGTCATGTTTACCAAGATCTGGTTTATTAAAGGTGGCGGTATCCCCGAAAAGGAACGGCCGGATGCTGAAACCGTTGTTACACGTTTCCTGAAAGAGTTACAAACCGATTATATCGATGGGGTGATGCTGCATTGCGTTAGTTCGGGAAATTGGAATACCGAATTGAGCGATTATATGGAATCGCTGGACAAACTCAAGCAGAAAGGAGTAATCCGTTCGCATGGGCTTACCTGTCATTCTTTGGCTGCTGTGGAGACTGCTGTTGGCGAATCCTGGGTCGATTGTATCAACGTACGGTTCAACCCATACGGCAATAAGATGGATGACAAACCGGAAAAAGTGGAACCGGTCGTTAGACAATTACACCAGCGTGGCAAAGGAGTGATCGCAATGAAGGTGATGGGCGAAGGTGATTTTTCTAGTAATGAAGAACAGAAAGACAATAGTTTTCGCTACGTTTTGCAGTCGGGATTAGTGAACGTATTGGATATCGGTTTTGACAAAATCAGCGATATTGTTGATACCGAGAGTCGGATACGAAAAGTATCCATCACATCATAATATTGGCGATTTTTTTCTTTACGCTACTATCCGGGATGCGTATAAATATTTATTCCTTCGGATATTCTATCCGGACATGATAAATATTCATCAGGCGGTTTTTTATAATCTGTTTGGCCGTATTGATCTCCCGGTAGGTGATGTTGGCATCATTGTATTGATCTTCCAGTATCTGGTAATTGATAATATTGTCCACCAAGTCGCTGATAGCCCTGTGATTAATATCTTTCAGGCTACGCGAAGCCGCTTCAATCGAATCGCACATCATCAGTACTACCATTTCTTTTGAAAAAGGTATCGGACCGGGATATGTGAATTTTGAACGGTCGATCCGTTTTTCCGAATTTTGTTTTTGGTATTGATGGTAGAAAAAACGGACGGTAGTTGTGCCGTGGTGCGTACGGATGAAATCAATCACATGTTGTGGCATATGGTTTTTCCTGGCTATTTCGATGCCATTCGACACATGATCGATAATAATTTGCGCACTGTTCTCAGGACTCAAATCTTCGTGAGGGTTACGCCCCGCGGACTGATTTTCGATAAAATAGGCCGGACGTGATATTTTACCGATGTCGTGATATAAAGCTGCGGTACGTACCAGCAAAGGATTTCCGCCAATTTTCTGCGCCACCTCTTCCGACAGGTTAGCTACCTGTAAGGAATGTTGGAAGGTGCCTGGCGCCACTTCCGACAGTTTGCGCAACAAAGGCTGGTTGGTATCGGAAAGTTCCATTAGGGTGATGTCTGATATGAATCCGAAGGCTTTTTCAAAGATAAAAATGGATGGATACACCACGAATAATAATGCGCCGTTGATACAGAATCGAACATAGTTCATCCATTCCAACTGTTTCAGGTTCAGACCCTGCATCAACACTAATGCTGTATAGGCGACACAATAAGCGAATATCACTCCCAAAACCGACCTGAATAATGCCCCGCGACGGTAGATAGAAGGAGCATTGACAATTCCTACGATACCGGCAATAAAATTCAGAAGCACAAATTCGAAACCATTGGGAGCCAGGAAACCAACCAAAAGAATCGTCACCATGAACACGAAAGTAGCCGTGCGGGCGTCAAAAAATGTACAAATAATCAATGGAACCAGCGCATAGGGAAGAATATACAGACTGAAATATTCGTGCCGGACAACAAAACAAGACAACCCGACAAACAACACCATTATCAGCAATAGAAAACCTGTCCGCAGGTTATTACGAAAAATTTCGGGCCGGAAATACATCAAAAAAAGATACACCAGCATGAAACTAATCGTAATAATAATTACTTGTCCCAGGATAATCTGTTTGATATTATCAGAGCTGCCTATACTATGTTCGAACTCGTGTTTCAAAGACACCAGGAGGTTGTATTTTTCGTCGTTAACGACTTCGCCATGTGCAATAATCTTCCGATTGGCCGGGATGATACCTTTTGTATAGGATATCTTACTGATTTGTTCCACTTTTGCACCGTTGGTAATATCGGCATTGAAAAAAAGATTGGGTAAGATAAAATCATTCAGGTTCAAATCTTTCAAAAAATCTTTTTCCTGCTCATCATCCAACATATCAATCTTCGAAATGATTGTCTCGTAAGCCGCTTTCTGGGTGAAAATATCATCTTTACCCTCTTCCTCGGAAATATTGTTCCTAATAATAAAAATCTGTCCGGAGAGACTCTTTTGTCCCGCATTCTCATCTTCCTGTATGATCCCTTTGTTGTAAACCGAATCTAATAAAGAGAGGCCCGTTTGATACAGATTTTTTTTCCCGCGCTCGCTTAAATCACTTGTTTTCCAGTGATCATCGAAAACTTTGGTATAACGTTCTTTTTGTTGCTCAGCTATTTCAGGACGATAATTGTAGTATTCTGCAAAAGATTTGCGCAAACTGTCCTTTTCCGTATCCAGTTCTTGTGGTGTCTTTAATATCGGGACATCGAAAGGAGCATACAAATCATTATGCCCCCAAATCTTACCTTTTTGAAATTCGTATGGAAACTTGCCTTCGCGGGGAAAAAGAAAACAAACCACTATAATACTCGCCACATACAGCAATATAGTATAGGTATGCGTCCGTATGAAAAGTAAAATTTTGGACATATCCGATTTTCAAATTAAAAATCCCAATACATGTGGTAATGGGTAAACAGATGCAAATTAAATGAAAAACATCGGATTTTCGGTACTTTTTAACAATAACCTAAATATTTTCTTATGCAGTTGTATCGGAAATGAAGCCCATTTTAGCAAAACGACAGTATATAAGGAGTTGTTGAATTGTTGAAAATTATTCGCCTTACACTTAGGTATTATTTTAGAAAAGAAAAAGCTGTTTAAAACTGTTCCAATATTTTGATCCTCTTTTCGATAGGTGGATGGGTGGCAAATAGGTCAGATAAAGCGCTAAAAAAAGTTTTTCTCTTTTTCCGGGGATGTTCGATAAATAACTGGGCAACGTCATCCCGGCGCACAGCTTCGATATCAGGGTCATCCGATATTTTACGCAAAGCGCTGGCTAAGGCTATGGGATTCTTTGTCATTTCGGCAGAACCGGCATCAGCAAGATATTCCCGCTTACGTGAAATGGCAAAACGCATCAGACTGGAGAAAAAATAACCAATTAGTGCAACTAAAAAAGCTACAAACAACAAAAAGACAACACCGCCTTTATTATCTTTGTTACTCCGGAAAGAAGAAGTACGGATAATACGTAAAGCGATTTCGGCAATCATTGCAAAAATACCGACAAAAACAATGGAAATAATGAGTAGCCGTACATCTCGATTGCGGATATGGGAAAGCTCATGAGCAATAACGGCTTCAAGTTCACTGTCATCCAACTTATCAATAATTCCTCTTGACAGGGCTACAGTATAGGAACGTTCATTGATGCCGCTGGCATAAGCATTTAATGAATCGTCTTCAATAACATTGATTTGAGGCATTTTCAAGCCCTGGGACATGCATAAGTTTTCGACAAGGTTATATACCCTTTTGTTCTCTTTTCTGCTTAGAGGATGTGCCCCAGTAGCAGAGTTAATGATTCGGGTATGAGTAAAATAAGCAAAAATGAACCAAACAAGAACACCACCCATAACAAACGGGATCAGTTGTTTGGCAGATAGGACTGTTTGATGCCAGGGTTGATAAGAATCCTGGGATTGATATTGAAAAAAATAATAATTTGATAAAAAGGAGAATAAAAAAACAAGCGCAACAACCAAACAGGGAAATAAAAGCAACAACAGCACGGAGCGGAAATTATTCCTCCTCTGCTGGGTATAAATCCCCACGTATTTCATCTGTTTATAATTTTATTTTAAGGTCAGATGGAATGTCCATGGATAATCATTCCGGTTAGTGCATATTAGCGTATGGACATTTCATATAATCAGAAATTAATTTGAGGCGCCTGTTCCAAGTTGGGACGATCACTCCCGACATCAAACATTACTTCTTTACGGAATCCAAAGATCCCTGCAATGATGTTTGAAGGAAAACTTTCGACAGCAACATTATATTCTTTCGTGGCGGAATTGAAATAACGCCGTACTGAAGCAAGCTTATTTTCAATATCAGAAATTTCTTCCTGCAATTGGAGAAAATTAGTATTGGCTTTCAGGTCGGGATAAGCTTCCAGAGTTACCTTCAATCCCGAAAGAGCCGAAGTAAGGTTATTTTCAGCCGCTATTTTCTCATCAATAGTCCTTGCATTCAAAGCGCCGCTGCGTGCAGCAACCACCCGATCGAGGGTCTCTTTTTCATGAGATGCATAACCTTTGACTGTCGACACCAACTGAGGTACCAAATCATGTCGTTGTTTCAACTGGACATCAATATCAGCAAAAGCATTTTCCCTGTTATTTTTTAATTTGACAAGGGAATTGTATTTGGCAACGACGAAAATGACCAGTATAAGTAATACTCCTAAAATAATGAATAATTCCATGGAAATTAAAATTTGTAAACCATGCAAAGGTAGTCATTCGTAAAACAAAAACCATCATTTAAAATCAAATAAAATATTAAATTCGATTGTCAATAATGCGAATCAAGGATTGGATGAATCTTGTTGATCAGCTTGAAAAGCTGTATTTTCATAACCTCGGGTAAGCTAAGCGCAACCCGAGGGAAAAACACGCATCTTACCTGCCTGCAAGGCAGAACCATATCAAAATCAAAATCCTGCCTTACAGGCAGATGTCCTGTTATATTGCTTTTCCGAAGGTCAACGACCTCCGGTTATGAAAATATAGCTTTTCAAGCTATCTCTTTGCTTTAACCCTTGATTTGCATCAATAATATATTTTGCGCCATTACGAGTCGCAATCGAAGTTGTCAAGTATATTTTTAAACCAGTCCTTACTGAAATAGGCCAATAACAAAAAAACATTAATGATAGCTAAGTGTTCAATATTTTTATATTAACTTGCAACCGCAAACAAAAACTTTTTTTATGGTAAAACTTACTTCCCCTGAGATATACCGGATCATGAATTCCAAAGATCCTGTTACGGATTTATTTTTTGAGCGTTTACCTTTATTATAGGGCGGATCCGAAGAAAATGTCATATCCTGCCTCGAGTTTTTGCAAACTATCTATCCTATGGTCTCCGGTAGCGTGTATGTAATAGATTTATACAAACGCTGTTTCAGGTTTGTTTCGACCGATCATCTGTTTCTCTGCGGTCATTCGCCGGAAGAAGTACAGATGCTGGGGTACCGGTTTTATCCCCGGATAGTCCACCCGGAGGATTTGAAATTGCTGATTGATATCCATCATCTTGTGTTCGATTATTTTCATCATCCGAATGCCAATCTTAGCAATTTAATTTACGTTGCTTTTAATTTCAGAATACGCTACAATAAGGAAGACCAGATGATCTGCCACAAAGTAAAGCATTTTATGGTCAACAACCGTCCACAGATAGCTATATGCGTAATAACCGAATCAATAAGAAAAACCCCGGGTAACCTGACAGCCTACTACAAGGGAAGCTCTTTCTGTATGCAATATTCATTCGGGAAACGAAAATGGGAACAACAACCAGTTATTGAACTTACTCCACAGGAAAGAAAAGCATTAAAATTAGCCAGGCAGGGAAAATCGACAAAGGAGACCGCCCATATACTCAACATGACCGAACAATCGGTACGAAACCTGGATTATCAACTATATCGCAAGTTAGATGTAAACTCCATGCAACAGGCCATTATCTTTTCCGCCAACCATTGTTTGGATCTTAGCTGACCGACTCCTGTCAAGAGGCAGTAAGGAGCATGTAAACAGAACACAGCTGATACGGATTTATTGTAATTTTCAGCATGATCAATGCGGTTAGCGCTTTGTGTCGTGACAACCACCTTTTAAACAATAATTTTCAATTTTAACTAAAATTCAGTACAAATGTACTGTATGGTTTAACAAACATGTGTTATACTTTTGGGCCATGCTATATGCAAGTAGTGAAATAACCTTATTATTAAAACATAAAGAACAGAAAGCAATAGTTATCAACCAATTAAAACACACTTAAACATGAGCCTGAAATATAATGTTATCGAAAAGGGACAACCCGGAGTAGCCGGTGGCGGTCAAAAGAAGTTTTACGCCCATATAGTATACGGCGAAGAAGCCGATATTGACGAACTGGTTAGTGATATTGAAAAATTCAGCGCCTTGAGCGAACCGGACATCAGGGGCGTGGTCATTGCACTCGAAAATACCATACAGGGTAAACTGTCTAACGGGAGAATCGTACGGCTGGAAAAACTGGGTTCGTTTTACCCATCATTGAGCAGCCGCGGAGAAAATACAGCCGAAGAAGTAACTGCCGCCAGCATTACCGATACAAGGGTAAATTATCGTGCAGAAAAACGGATACAGAAAACCGTAAGGGATGCCGGCGTGAAAAAGGTGGAAAAAAAGTAACGCTATACTTTACCCGAAGTATGCTGATACTTTACTTAAAGTATCGGTATACTTTGTCCGGAGTACAGTGATACTCCAACGGAAGTATGCGGTTACTATATAACGTTATCCCGAATGGCTACTCCGGTTGATGAAATAGGATTATCGGCGAATCCGCAAGCCCGGTTTACCGGGATAAACTGAGAGCCGTTGAGCGGGCAATAGGCAATAATTAACTATAAGTACAGGTTAAAAAATAGTTTGCATTATTTTGTATCTTTGCGTCCATATGGGACGAGTCAATACACCAATTTTATCACCGGAGCAACGGCGCGAGTTGGCAGATGGCCTTAAAGAAGGCAGTAGCCATTGTTTTCGG
>JAVBNI010000230.1:0-2632 GCA_031551645.1 Bacteroidales bacterium
AAGTTGTTACTTTACCAATTTACTTAATGCGGAACCTGCTTTAAACTTTGCAACTTTCTTTGCTGCGATTTTAAGAGGTTTCCCTGTCTGGGGATTACGGCCTGTACGTGCAGCTCTCTTAGCTACCGAAAAGGTTCCAAAACCGATAAGTGTAACACTTTCTCCTTTTTTCAATGATTTACTAACGGCATTTACAAAAGCGTCCACTGCTTTTGCCGAATCTGCCTTGGTAAATTTGGTCGAAGATGCTATAGCATCGATTAATTCTGCTTTATTCATGATATTACCTTTTAATTTATTAATTTTGAGGTATAACAAAGAAATGTAAAAGTTGTTCGATAATCGATAATCATACCAACCATTTGCCGAATAAAATAAAATGTACAGTAAAGAAAACAGGGATTATGGATTGGTAACATCTCGCATATCCGCTATCATGCTGATCTGCGGATTAATTTATGCCTGTTAATATCTCGTTTTGCACTTTCTTACTCAACGAATTAAAAATCAATTCATACGAGCCATCCAACAATTGCTTCAAAACTTCTTCGGGGACATTGCCCAATAGATACATTGAACTCCAATGCGCTTTGTTCAGATAATAGCCGGGGATCATGTCTTTGTACTTTTCACGTAGCTCCCTGCCATATTCGGGATCGTGCTTAATGGAAATAATCGCTTTGCCTTCGCCGTCGTTGCCCACCAATGCAAACATTTTACCACGAACCGAGTAACGTATGGCATCCCATTCCTTCTTATAGTCTTCTTCGGCGCCCTTTTTTGCAAGGCAATAGTCTTTTATGAAATCGTACTTCATGATGTTTGAATTTTCACAAAAATAAGATTAGCGGGTAGATTGATGGTGTAAAAAATCGACTTTTTCTTCTGTACTTTTTGGCGCCCCAAAAAGTACCAAAAAGGGCTGGACGCTAAAAACTCACTCCGCCTAACGGCTGCGTTCAGACAGCTTAGCGTCAATAAAGTAAGCTTCGCTTGAATAAACGGGCTAACGCCCGCACGAATTCTGACCTTACGGATAAAACGCATGTCAAGGTATCAAAAACTTGTGAACCATGAGCGTATTCACACGACGCAGGTAATAGAGTTGCTATGTGTGTGTTGTATTTGACTAAAAGGAAGTGGTTTACAAGTTTTTGTTATCTATATTAGATATCTATTCTATATCCTCTTCATTCATCCATCGAGTATGGGATGTTACCCTATTTAGGTTTTCAAACCGTACAGTTTTCAGGTAATCATCTAATTTTATTTGAAATATATATAGCCTTTTACAATCTGATTCTTTTTCCGGAGTTATGGCATACCTTATTAATATTTGATCACGAGTCCTGTGTATAGGATAAAGTGTTATTGAATATGACACTTTCTTATAATAATCAATTGAAACAGGCGTTTTATCATCTATAACAACTATACCGATTTTCATAGTAGAAAAATCTACAATTGGAAAAGGCTTATTATTGTCACCACATTCAGTTGAAATAATACTTTCCAATTCTTCCTGGGTACTGACTACATAAAAATTTTCAAGAAAAGGAGCCGAATATTTCTTATTCAAACAGAAATCATACTGGTTTGGTCTTATCAGCGCATACCCTGTCGTTTTGCCAGAGTCTGGGATTACATTATAATCATGATAAGAATACAAGCGCATGGTATCTCTCACTTGCGCTTCAGCATTTTGGAAGAAAAGAAAAAAAAATGAAAGTAAAACGATTGACCTCAGAATGTTATTGTGAAAAAATTGTGTATACATATTATTTTATTTCTATCATATTGATGATACGAAAATATATATTTTATGTTTCATACCAAATAATACAGCCGTAATATTTCTTCTATAGTTCCATTTTAACCCAAAAAATGAGCATGATACTATTCTTGGATATAATCAAAATACATATCCATGACAGAGAAATCTTTAACATTAAAGCAAGAGAGTGACATCAAGGAAAAGGCGCTGAAGCTGAAGGCAGAAAAGAACCTGCGGAAAGTGTACCCGATGGTGGTTTTTGGCGAAACCGAACAAGGCGAAAAGGAATTTTATGTGGCTTACATGGCGGAACCGACATTCCCGCAGTTCAGCAAGTTTATGGCTGCATCCAAAAAGGACGAGGTAACCGCCATGAAAACATTGGCAAAGGATTGTTTTATCGACGGCGACAAAGAATTGGTGGATAACGATTCGTTGTTCCTGTTCGGGCTGATGGGGCAACTGTCCGAAGTGGTTTCGACCCGCCAGTCGATGCTCATAAATTTTTAAACCGCTGGGAAGTACGGGATGAACAACGGATCAGGCAAAGAACGATTTATATCCGTCACTACTTTCCCGGCGTTGATTTTGAGACCTTGAGTGATGAGGATTTTGCCATGTTGTCGGAAGAGGCATTGTGGCTGCATCAGCAGATGATCACCAAAACGGCAGGTTCATTTGTTAACCCCGTATCAAGCTGATACGGGGTTTGTTATATAAAAAGGAGACACCACATAAGCGGCATCTCCTTTCGGAAGTGTGTGTGAATGGAGGTTCCCCGGTCGTCCTGGCACTTCCTTACTACAGAAAATTTTTACAAAAAAATACGATTTTTTTTGAATGGTAAAATCCATTTTC
>JAVBNI010000254.1:0-14585 GCA_031551645.1 Bacteroidales bacterium
TAACGATAACAGGCATTTTCTTCCGGAAATCGCTCATAAAAATATATAGAATTAACCCCCATAAATCGATCTCTTGTGCCCATGCTACAAAGGTAGCATCATTTTTTAATTAGTGCGCACTAAGCGCCTATACCGATAAAAGTTTATGTATATCGGATATTATGTCCAATTGAAGATGTCTCGGCTCCACTTCGTTGCGCTCGACATGACGCTGTGCCAAGAGAGGAGGAAGGAAAGGTTGTGCGGCGAAGCCGCACAACCTTTCCTTCCCTTTTTATCCACGAATTGCCCGTCATGTCGAGCGAAGCCGAGACATCTCATTTTTGCAAATACTACCCTTTGGGTAAGATATCCGACAATCATATAAAAGTTATTTCATAGACAGATTTATAGGATTTTTCCTAATCGCCTTTGGCGATTTATCTTGTAAATCCTGTAAATCTTGTCTAATTTATATAAACTCTATTTATCTTTGTCCTACATTTTATATATTTTTCCTCCTTAAATTACTGTTTAAAACATCAACAAATTACCATAAAATATTCTATATTTGCATAAACAAACTAAAAAAAATAATCATCATGTCAAGCACATCTGAAACCGGTCATGCCAAAAATGTAGCCAACATCGGCACATTAATCGTAACTCTCGAAGGATTTGGCGAAAAGTACAATCCCTCGAAGGAAAGTATACAACTACCAGCATTACGTAACTTAGAAACCCGTTGCAACGATGCCATGTCCAACTTCAAAACAGCGCAGCCGCCTTATGTAAGGGCTATCAGCGATCGTGACGAACTTCTCAAGCCATTGAACAAGCTCGTTACCCGTATCGTTAACTCGCTGATGGCAACTGATGCACCTGCACATATCGGTCAGGCAGCGCAATCGTTAGCCAGAAAGATTGCCGGCACACGCATAGGCGCCACAAAAACCGAAGTACAGAAACAAGCGTTGGCCGAAAAAGGAAAATCTACCCGCGAAATATCCACTTCGCAAACCAGTATCGATAGCCGGCTCGAAAACTTCGACAAACTCATCAAACTGCTCGAAAGCACGCCCGAATATACACCCAACGAAGAAGAACTTCAAACGGCAAGCCTCGTATCACTATACAACAGGTTAAAAGAGCTTAACCAAACGGCAGTAGCCGCTTCAAAGGCAATCAACAATGCCCGTATAGCCCGCAACGAAGTACTTTACGATCCCAAAACCGGTATCATCACTACCGTACAGGCTATAAAAAAATATCTAAGATCGGTTTTTACCGTCGGCAGCTCACAATACAAGCAAATAAGTAGACTTAAATTTAGTAAAATAGGTAAGCAGTTAAAATAATCTATTATTCCGGTTATGAAATTGGTTATGCCGGTTATATAATTAGCTATATCGATTATAATATCGGTTATGTTGGTTATAAAATCAGTTATGTTATTTACATAATTGACTATATCAATTATAAAATCAGTTATACCGGTTATAAAATTGGTTATGTCATTTATAAAATCGGTTATGCCGGTTATAAAATCGATTGTGTCCCCCGTTGAGCGCACAGCCATCAAGCTAAAAAATTAAAGTCTTAAAATATAATGTTTTACTTCGGAAAAAAATCAATGTCTGGTCTATAAAATCTTATTTTCAAGACGAACCTTAGTAGAAAAAGTGGCGCAGGTATGCATCATAACCTTATTGAATGGAGCTCCAGTTAAATAAGGTAATAAGGTCAAAATGCGACCAATAACGATTGAAAAACAACATGATATAAATCAATAAAAAGTAAAATTATGATGCAATTCAGTAATTTAATAGAGACCGGAGGCCGTTTCAAAAATAGTGCAGGTCTGAAAATGGCAGCGATTTTGATAACCGTACTGGCGCTTTTACAATGCAAGTCCGCTCGAAAAGCAGTTGGTGGCACGTTGAGCGCCATATAAAAATGTCATGATGAAAGTAAAAATTTGTTTGATTTTAATCATAAGTTCGACTTTTATTTGCTTTTCGCAGGCAGTTGTGGATAAGCCAAAGAATATTTATTACAATGAGAAAATCATATTGTGTCTAATGGTTAATGGGGTTAATAAATACATTGACACCATTCTTACTTTTCGAAATTATATTGATAATAATGATGAAAAGCGAATAGTTGATAATGACTTGATTATTGATAAAGATATAGATAAATTGATTTGGGAATGCAAATACATTGCTAGATGTATTCAATATCAAAGTAAACGAAATTTTTTTTCAATCATTTCATATAAGATAGATAATCGAAATAGAATAATAGCAAGTTATTTCCTCTGCGATAGAAAATCAAAAGAGGCCGTAGAAATGATGAGATTTCAAATGAGAAATAAAAATATTATTGGGATAAATGTTTTACCCGGAATAGTTGAGGGATTTATTCCAATTGATGAATACGATAGTCCCTAATATGATTTTGAGTAATTGATGAATATTAATGAAGTGAATATGTCACTTAACTTGCAGTTTACATCTATAAAAACAGCAAAGTGCGGGTAAACTTGTAAAAGTTAAACGTGGCAATAGATTAATACAATGCTATAATTTTACAATAATCAACTATCTGTATTGTAATGTAATAAATTAAAATAATGAATAAGCTATTTAAAAATTATTTATCATGGATTTTGATTTTCTTGTCTTTCGTTTCTTGTTCTTCATTAAAAATAATGAAACAAGATAATGGTTCGATTGTCGCTGTTTCTACTATATCAAAAGGGCTAGGAGTAAAAGGATATGGTATGTTGGTTACGCTCGAAAATATTGAAACACATGAAAGATATATATCAAAATCACTATCACCTATGTCTTCACATAGCATAATTCAAAATATTCCGCAGGGAAAATATTTTGTACAAAAAATTGAGGTGCCTGTTGGAAATATGATCTATACGAATTGGTCTGATAGTGTTAAAATATTCTTCGGTCAAATTGAGATTAAACCAAATTCAAAATATTATTTGGGTAATTTTTCAGGGGAAAGAAAAATTGGCAGAAAAAATGTTTTGACTTTAAGAATAACAGCCCTAAACATACCTGATAAACTGAAAGAGAAAATCGAGAAAGAAAATACAGGATGGAAAGAAGGAAATTTCATAAAACTATATCCATATGACAAGGATGTACTTTTTGTATATTAATGAAATGAAATAAAAGTAAAAAATGTATTGATTTTTAGATGATATAAGAATTAACAAATTAACTTTTATCGGGTGACGAATAAAAAATATGAGACGAAAAGATTATAAGGCAAGCACTTTGACGAGGGTATTCTCTCTCGGTTTAAAAAGATATGGGGTCAAAATTGTTTCTGAAGAAATTGTTTCGGTAAGCCTATTTCCAAAGAGAATTTTTATTGACAACATAGATAAAATTTCCTATGAATTGAGAACAGCAGGAAAATATTCGCATTACTTTTATATCTTCACAGATAAGAGAGGAAAAGAATTCAGACTGTTATATTCTCTTTTAGAAGGCACCACATATCAAGAATTGCTCCGAGACTTAATAAAATTGAATCCAAAAATAACTTTGTCTGAATACTTGAAAGAGTTTTTGTCTGATGAAATTAAAAAAACAGAATTCAAATTTGATTTTAAAGCTCATAAGGGTGAGATTTACAAACGAGGCGAGGAATTTTCACAAAAGTACCCTTCATTAGCTTTTCTTCTTGTCCTAATATGTGTTTTTTCATAATTTTAATTACAAGCATATTCGTGGGAGTTGGTTATTATCTTTTGACGCAAATATTTGGAGATAGTTACCAATCGTATAGACTTGTTTCAATTGCAATAAGCGGATTATTTTTTGCATTGGCAACTGCAAATTTATTTATGTCATTGGTATCTCAGTATCTTGGTCATAAATTTACAATTATATCTTTAGTAATAACAGTAATCGGATTGTGTATTGGGTTTTTCTAAAAAACGGAACGATAAAAGCAGACACCAAATCGACGATGCAATTGCCGCTCAACCGCGGGGTAAGCGTGCAAAAAAATGATAGTTATAGCATGTAAAAATATTTTACCATGAAAAATTTAATGATAATAGTTACTCTCTTGTTTTCAATTAGTTGTTCAAGTACAAAGAATTTGTTTTCAACGCTTGAAACTTCCGAATATGAGAATTATGGTTACTCTAAAGAAAATCCTATTCTAATTGGAGAATATAATCATTGGCAAAAGAATACGGAATTGTCTTATTATTACTTGTCGAAATTAAGTTATAATGGTAATCCATTGAAAATGGTTATGCATGCAACGGTAGCTAAGCCTTCAGACCAACCGAGGAAAAGAGAATCTATCCCATTAAGATATGGAACACCGAGTAGCTTAGGAGGAAAATTTCTTGATTTATATGTTGTAATTCCCAAAGGAACAACAGATACTCTAAACTTATATTTTGATGTAGAAATAAAAGGCACAATAAAAATTCCCAGGGGGTTAGAGTTTGATATTAATCAAGTAAATAATGTATATAGGGATAACTAAAATACAAAAGTTAGCCGCTACTGGCCTACCTGCAAGCAGGCCGAATCGGCAATTTGAACTTTTGTCGCTCGTTTTAGCCCTGTTTTAGTGAAGATTAAGTTTTGATTCAAAACAAACTACAAGGTGTCAGCGTTACTTTGCCGATCATTCCGGATTCAATAGGTTGTTTGTTTGAAGCATCATAAGGCTTATACAGGATATTTACAAAATTGATCTCATGGAAATTTTTCCAGTTTACTTTTCTTTGATCCAAATCGATAACCCTGTTAAATGAGGTATTGGTCACCTGAAGTTCAATCGTATTGTGCTCTTTGAAATATTGGCCGGGTATATACATTTTATTGGGCATTGTCCAAAGCGTACCTGCCTTTTTTCCATTAACGAATACCGTTGCGGTTTCTTTAAGTGTATCGATATTCAGCATAAAGGCATCGCTTTTCAGCAATTCTTTCGGAAGATCAAATTTTTTAGAATATGCAATCGTCCCGCTGAAATATTGAAAGTCGGAATTATACTTTATCCACGATTTAAGCGTATCCACCTCTATATTTGAGGGCTTTACAGGTTCGCCCTTAATGGTTGACAAGTTCCAATGATATGAAAGATCGACAGTCTGGTTACCGGAAACTTTGTAATAGGGATAATCTTTAGTACTGCTTTGCGATTTAGAACAGGTGACAAAACAAGACATGCCCGGCATCAGTTGCAGCAATATTTTCCCATTTTCTATTTTAGCTTTTCCTTTATGTCCATTTTGCGGATCGTATATTTCCATATACCCATTCGTTTTGACCAATGGGATAAATCCTTCTTTAAAATTATTGGAAAGATTTGTAATGAAATAGACAGTAGATTGGCCGGTTTGTTTGCGGATGTAACTTAATCCTAAGTCGGTCATCATTTCCCGTGGGATATTTATTTGTTCGATATTGGAGAATAACACCACATTGGAAAGCTTTAGCAATTCGGATTTGATGTTTTGTAATTCCGCTTTTCTGCTATCACATTCATGTAATCCGGGAACCTCACCTGGAATATCATTTTCAAAATAAATAGTTGCTCCTTTTTTGGCCAGATCCAATAACTTTTTTAGGGTTTCAACAGGCATAATACTTGTTGCAGGAACAATAATTGTTTTGTAATTTATGTTGCTTATTTTCAGGCCATTGTTGCTATAAGCAAGATAGTTGATAATACTTTTATCGGAGACATAATCGAAAGCAAAACCTTTATTCCATAACTTTTCCGACAATTTACCTGTTGACTTGGATTTCAGCCACACGTCGGAACTATGGACATTAAGCGAACGGATAACATTCTTTCCCTCCAATCCATTCCATATTTCATGTATCGCAAAATAGAGTAAAATGTCGTTGTCGGATTTGGTATTTTGTAAAACCGTCTGGCAATTTGTGATGTATTGATTGAGCAGAGGCAACTCATTCCAGAAATGTGAATGTGGCCCGAAATTGGTTGAAGCATAAAACAATCTTCCCGGAAATTCTTTGTCGGGAGGAGAGTATGTTACTCCATGATAAAATACATGGTTGATTCCTGAGACAAATAACTCGTCGATTTGCGGCTTCACCTGCGACAAAGTTACCTTAAAATGATCGGCCAGCCATGTAGCCGTTTCCGATGACACCAGACGTTTTCCGTATGTATTGGCAGCAGATGAGGCAAACTTTATGGTTAACGGATTGGGTCGCCCGAACATTTCCTCGCTGTAATCGGGGTCGTTATACAATCCTTGTATATTAAACCCGCTTGACCCGAAGGATTCCGTTTCAGGAATATCCGAAGCTCCATATAAATCCAATATGTTTCCGGGAGAACCATGAGCTTGGTTACGAGTGATTAATCCTATCTGGTGGCTCTTTTCGACCCAGATCAGGGTAAATTTTTCATAAAGCAAGTCGGAAATTGTTTCGCAATAATCGGTTATTACACGACTTTTCTTCTCAGAATTAGCTGTATCGTTCAATAAATTCAGATAGGGTAACAAGTCATAACCCCTCCTGTTCCTGAATTCATCCAAAAGATTATCGGTATAATTGGCTCCATGCACTTCATATGAGTCATTATAGAATGCCCGGACCTTCCCATCTTTAAAATCTGTAGCGCCGAAAGCATCTTCGAAACGTTGCATGTAATAGCGTATCGATTTTTCCGAGAAATAATCCATCACCAACCCTTCACCTCCGGGAGCTGCCCGTTTTACTTTTTGACGGGTAAGCCTTTCTTCAAGAAAAACGGCATATTTTGCTTTAGCTAATTGTTCTTTTTCTGCCGGTGCATTGGAACGATAAGAAGCAATATGTTCTCCTTTTTTGTCATACAACGAATAGCCTACTACGTTTTTATGAATCATCTGATCAAATGCCACTTTATCCCCAAGTTCCACTTTTGTTAACATCATGCATTTAGCCGCATAGGTGCTATCGATACCCGGGCATCCAAAAGGCCATCCTGTTCCTGTAGTCATATCCACACCCATACCTAAATGCTTGGTCACATCAGCTGTGTGGACCAACATTTCCATCCATTCGGGGCTTAAATATTTGATAAAATTGGATTCGTCGCCTTTCTCTCCATAAATAGGTATAATATGGACGCCACCAAATCCAGCGTCGGCCATCTTCTTCAGATTTTCGGTAATACCGTCTTTGGTAACGGAGTTTCCCATCCACCACCAGTATGCCCACGGTTTTTCAACACAATCCGCCTTCTTTTCTTTCTGGCAGGAAAAAGAAATGAATAAAATAATCAGTAAGAAGAAATAATTTTTCATTTTTATAATAGGTTTACCAATGAATGACAAAATAACACCAAAAGTAATGTAAGTAATTGACAATTGATAATTGATGATTGACAATTGGCGCAAAACACAGATAATCAACAATGAATTACCCCGCCGCAAGCGGACGGGGTATCGGGGATTTATCTTTATACGCCCCAAGGGGCGGGGAATTAAACCCAAAGAGATGAAAATCCTTTATTGGCATCAGCTATTCTGGTGAATTTGTGTAAATTTGCCGTCAAATTAATATCAGATGGGTTACCTGCAACGTTGTCTAAAAGTATTGATGTGGTGTGCGTTTGCACTCATGGGTTGGGGGGTTCTTTCATGCGAAGAATTTTGCGAAGAATCGAACCGGACGGCCATGGTAGTCAATTTTTATGCATCCGACACCAGAGCGGCAAGGACAATGGATAAAATGTCTGTCCAGGGAGTGGATAATAAGGAGATGGTGTATAAAGAGGCAAAAATATCGGTGGCACTATGCCCGTTGGATCCGACTACCGATATCACTTCCTTTGTCTTTACCAACGATACGATTGCGGACACCATTACCATCAATTACACCCGTAATCCCGGTTTTATTTCTTCGGAATGCGGATGTGTAGATTATTCGGACATCTTGGAAATACAAACGACCCATCATTCCATTAAAGAAGTGGAAGTGACCAACCCCAGTGTAACTACGGTTAGTTATCGTGCAGATGTTGTCAATGCGGAAAATATTAGGATTTATTATTAGTTTGATGCTGTTGTTTCCTGTGTTATGCAAAGCGCAGGATACCATTCGTTACCCGATCAATGAGATGAAGGGAATACGGGTAGGAATCGATGTCTCCAAACTATTTCTCCCGTTAATGTACGACAACGAACGGATGGGATTCGAGGCTACGGCCGAAATGCATGTTAAGGGTAATATGTTTGGTGTAGCGGAAGTCGGTTGGTTGCGGGTCAACCTTGACCGTGACACTGCATATCATTACAAATCGAATGGTATCTATGCAAAGGTGGGGATTGATTACAATTTATTGAAATCACGCAGGCCGTTTAGTAATGACATTCTTTATGTTGGAGCTCGTTATGGCTTTTCTATTTTTTCACAAGAAGCGGACAATGTTACCATTCCGGGTTATTACTGGCCCGATGCTACGGATCAGGTTATTCCGAAAAATACCATGCAGGCACACTGGATAGAAATCCTGCTTGGCATAAAAGCCGAGGTGCTTAAGAATTTTTATATCGGATTGACTTTCCGGGGAAAATTCAAATTCATTTCGCCAAAGGATGAGTATTCAACACCATATCTCATCCCAGGATATGGTAGTGGTTCATCCGGTTTTGCCCTCGGATTGAATTATTACGTATCATACAACATCCATTTTTAATCGTCATTCTGGATATTGACTCATTTATTTTCAATTATTTATCACCGGGCTGAGCCAAACTGTATCTGCTCTTTATTGTATTTTCCCCAGATTACCTTCTAATTGAACCGTTTTTGATGCAGCCGTTCGTATCAAATACCGTACTGTCGTTGACCGTCTTGGCCAAAATAACGTTGCAACAACGTCATTCCAACTCGATATTCAAAGAATATGCTATTTGAATGCCTCAACCCTCACTTTCACGTCATTGCGGATATCCATCCAAAACAGGTTGTAATCGAATATATGTAGATTTTTTGCCCATTTTATATTGGTGTTTCCCATTGACGGCAATGTTACCCACAGTATTTTGGATGACGGTTCTATTTGCGCTTTCAATTGTTCTGATTTTATAATGGTTGAATTGAACAGCATTCCCGAACTTGAATTAGCGGAAGCTTCTTTAGTAGCATCAGACCATGTCAGAGGATTAATGCATAAAGAATTCCCGTTCTCCAATTTGATATTCGGAGGTATTTCTCCTTTCTGATAACTTCGCCAACCCACAAAACCACCAACATCATTGGCGGTTACACTTAAATGAATGTATTTGAATACATCAACGGGTATGTGGTGCCCGATAAGATAGGCACAGACCAAACGGGATTGCAGCGGTTTACCATCAAAAAACTCCTGCAATAAACGAATGGCATGAAGTGTTCCTTGACTGTGAGAAGCAATGACAACAGGTCGCCCGTTGTTTTCACTATTCAGGTAGTATTCAAAAGCCTGTTTTATGTCGCCGTATGCCAAGTCGAAAGCCTGTTGAGCGGAAGCCGATTCGGGAATAAAGAATGCTTTGATATTTGCCTGACGGTAACGGGGGGCGAAAACACGACAGCTGCCGTTGAATGCGGTGGCTTGATTGAGGATCGTCCGTGTATCTGTTCTGTTGTTGATGGCGGAATCTGTAAGGTCGGCATTCCAAGCCAAGGGGGCCAATTTGTTCAGCCAATCCCTGCTGTTGAAATCCCCGTTCAAAATATCGTTGTCCGTTCCGATGTATGAAGTCGGATGAATAAAAAATACATCGGCATCTTGAGTGCGAACTTCACCTTTCACTCCGGCAGGAATGCTGTCGGACATATCGTGTTTGTGGGGCGATGCAGCCCAATAGAACAAATCAGCATAATCGGGAGCCAGCCCCGTATTGGGCGCGGCTTCTTTGTCCAGTTTGTATTCGATGGCGTTTCTCAGAAACCCTCCCTGTTGGGCAAAAGAGTTATTGAAAGCGATACAGAGAAATAATATCAAGAAGGATATTTTGGTATTCATGGCTTACATTCCCTATTTTTTTTAATGTGTCCAGTCCCCGGTTCATTGAAGCTGCATTGAACTATTTTTATTCGACAGTAAAAAATACCACGGAATATTTGGATGAGAAATAAAGGAAAATTTTGTTTATGTTTTTTATGCGAAAAAAGAAAATTGTGGGAGTAGTTGATTATTTGTTCATAGCGATAATAGGGTATTATTAGTAATTGGTCAATCTGCGATAGCTGCTGGCATTGTTGGGAGGTTGGAAACATCCCATGTTGTCAAGGTTTATTAACTCCAGCTTGTTTGAGTATGGCCAGAAACGTCCCCTTTTTCAGGTCTTTCCCGCCATGTACCGGGACGATCACCGTTTTACCTGTTTTGTCATTATAGAATAATTGGTGGGAACCTTTAGCCCGTTGAAAGACAAACCCATGCTGTTCCAGTATCCTAATCAGGTGTTTCGAACCCAAGTTCATACGGCAGTCAGGTTCAAGGAATATTCCAGTGTATTGCTATCATCAGGTATGGTTTCGCCTCGTTCCCGCAATGCCTCGATATATAGTTCAATAGCTTCCTTAGCCATGGCGATGGCTTCATCCACATCCTCCCCGTAAGTGATGCATCCAGGCAGGGCGGGCACGGTGACCGTAAAGCCACCTTCCGGTTCTTTGTGCAAAAGGATTTTGTAGGTATACATAGACAATGTATTAAATTTTAAACTCAACAAATATAAGGATATTTTGTATAGTTTCAAGTTTCTGTCTGCTACTAAGGTCGGCTTTGGGAAATGAGGTTTTTGCCGCTCAACGGTGCTACACTTCGCTTACACGAGCGGCAAAAGATTTCGGATTTTCCTGCACGGTAATCGGTGATGCCTGCGTTACACGCGATTTGGAAATTCAAGAGAAAACCGTATCCGCAAGCGAAGTACAAAAAGCATTTCTTGCTACATTGAACTATTTTCATTCGACAGTAAAAAATACCACGGAATATTTGGATGAGAAATAAAGCAGTGTAGTTCCAGCCTTATGCCTTTGCTGCCGCCTTTATTAGTACCGGCTTGCACAATGTATTTCATGTTATCGGACAATCCAAGTTGAGTTTCGAACGATGTGAGTCGAACTTCGGATCATGCAAACTGAGTTTCGAATGGTGCAAGTTAAATTTCGAACAATGCAAGTCGAACTTCGAACGATGCAAGTTGAGTTTCGAACGATGTAAGTTGGACTTCGGACAATACAGGTTGAATTTTGGACAGTGTTAGTTGAGTTCCGGATCATGCAAGTCAAGCTTCGAAGCTTGCAGGTGAAACTTCGAAGCTTGCAAGTTTGTCATGTTATTCCCCAGGCGATCCTGCTTCGGGTATGTCATTGCCGGAAGAAGGGCGCGAAGAACTCAATTGCTTTGATATGTGCGAATAGGTAAATTCTTTTTTCAGGACGGGCTTTTCGGAAAAGAGTGTTTGCGCGCTGCGTGAATATGACATGGTGGTATTGTATATGTCGTTGAACTTTTCGATGACATCTTCGGTGATGAGTTTGCGGCTGTCCTTCAACCCTTCCTGGCGTACATTGAGTTCGTACATGCGGCGCATGTTGTCGCGGACGTATTGTATGGAAACGTCAGATACTTTTTTTGCCGTTAATTCGTTGCGGAGCGCTTCGGTGCATCCTTTCTCGAAAACTTCGAGCAGTGATATCAGGGCGGTTTGGCTGCCGGCGCGTTTGGCTTTGTCCCAATAGGCAGTATAGCCAAGCTGGGTAAGGATTGCTTTTTGACGGCTGCGATCGTTTTTAAAATTCGAATCGATCTGTGTGCTCAGCATCGTGAGATGTTTCAACAACGTGCCCTGCAAACCTGTAAGTTCGACGGTGATGTCTTTCAAATCGGCGCCGCTTTTGATCCCGAAGTAACCGGTGAGCATTTCGCGGATACGATTTTTGATGTTGCTGAAAAAGACTTCATTCCAGGCAGAGTTGGCAGCTTGCAGCGCTGCAAGGTTTTCCAGGCCGTGGTCGGCAATGATGTCGCATGAGGACAACATTTGAAAGTCAGCGCCTCTATAGACTCGTAAAATTGCATTTTGTTTTTTCATGATGTTATGATTAATTGTGTTGATGGGAAAAAATGTCAATTGCGAAGTTACACTATTTTTCCGAAACAGGAACGGTTTTGTTGATGTTTTTTATGCGGAAAAGAAAGAATAATCGGTTTTTAAAACTTAGCGAAAGGGTGCTCACCGTTCTCTCATTCCGCCACTGTCAGGGTCAAGACCGCTGACAGGGCTGCACTCCCTGACAGTGGTTGTAGACCCTGTCAGCGGAGAAAAGAATACCGGTTATATAGACGAGAATACTTATATACACAAAAAGCAAACCGTCGTCCGGAAATTTTCGAGCGGCGGTTAATTCTTCCTTAATTAGATGCACATTCCAATGAGTGCAACTGATTGCCGTGAAGCGGCAATTACAAATCCGCCTGACCCATGCGGACAGGTTGCCTGACATTTAGAGCGAAATTGCAAATTTCGCTCTAAATGTCAGGCAATCATATTATGATTTACCGATAAAAAAACCGCCTCACATTTTTGTGAAGCGGTTTTAATAAATCATTTTAATGTTTATTTCTCAGTAATCGGAGGTTGTGTGGAAGGATTATCTTCAGGATAACCGGTATAACGATAACCTGAAAATTTCCAATGTTCTTCCCAACCATCTGCGTTGGTTCTACTACCGTCTTTTATCCGCCATGCATATTCAGGAACTCCCGGAACAACCCAGCTACTTTCAGGAGTCTGGTAACTTTCGATGGTCAGATATTCACTAAAGGCAGTAATTGCCAAATACACACTGTCGGACACGTTACCACCTATAGTCGTGGCTCCTTTAGGAATAATTTTTCCTTCATCGAGAGAAAGGCGGGAGTATAGTTGGATACCGGGATACTCTATTCCGGCTGCTGTCGGTTTAGGTAAATCAGAAGGATATGCATCAGGTTCACCATCGTCATCTAATACATAAAATTCGTCATCATTCAAAACTGTACTGCTGCCAATATTCGTTGTCGATCCGGTAGCTTTGAAGTCAGATGGGTTTCCTGTAACATCAAATTTACCTTTGACATGAAACCTTATTTGTTCTTCTTGATTAATTGCAATATAAGAGTCATAAATGATCTGATTTGCTGTATTGGCGGCAGAATTATAAAACAACAATTCGTTTCCGTCCCTAATAGTCTGATCATCATCCGAATATTCATCGCAAGTAGTAGCTACAACATATCGACCCGCATAATCGTACGTTTCGCTATACCAATTGTCCACTTCATCAAAGCACGATGAGAGCAATGCTGCTAATGAAGCCAGTACTAAAAAACATTTAACCTTTTTCATATTCTATTCTGTTTTTTCTATTTTTAATACTACGTGAAAAATCATACTACCCGCATAATATGCATCCCAGGTTATTGTCTCTGTTGCAGGGTCATATTTCGCGTTTTCCAATTTATTCAGGCCATCACCCCAAGCGTCAATGTAACTCGAAATAAGGGTGATTGTATTATCTTCATTCAAGGCAAAATAACCACTCATCCCCATGACAGTATATCCGTATTGAGGATATACACGTTCGGCATAGTAACCGGCAAAAAAGTCATCGATTTGAAAGAAGCCGGGAGCCAGATAAGTAATGGTGCTATGGTAACCGGGATAATCTATTACTACCCCTGTGGAAATAGTAGTACGTTTCGTTCCGTCCTGACCAATATACTTACCATCAAGATTGGTGGTAACACTTGGATTACAGACAATAACATCGCGAACTGCCCTTGATATCAAACCGTCAGCGTTAGGTGGCGATGTATATTCGACTGTATACAGCCCCATATTTTCATAATCCACATCGCTTTTAACAGTGATATCGGACGTAACATCTTTTCCTAAGAGAGAGGCAGTTGCTCCTTCATCTATATAAGGGTCTCCCACTTGCACAATCATTGGATTATCGCCCTTTATGTCAAATTCTACATAATATGTAAGACGAGAAAGCCCTTCTGTTTCCTTTTCACATGAAAAAAAGAAAAGTACAGAAGTTATTATTAAACCATATATATATAATATTCTCATAATCTTTATTTTTGATCATTAAAAATTACTTTCCTGCTTTTTTATCCCACCACACTTTTTGTCCTATATTGGGTTTTTGACTGGGTGCGTTATTGTTTCGGGTAATATAAGCATCAGGGTACAAGGGAGAAGCCGGTAAATTACCCTGCAACAGGCCTCTTCCTTTTACCGAAATGGTCAGATCTCCTACGGGGAAATTAGACCATGCTGCTTTCCTGCCGGCTGCAATATCAATTTCGTTCACTGAAGGATATTTTGTGCGGTTGCGTTCCAAGAATGATTCGACATGTTGATAATTGCAATTAGCGACCCATTTTTGCATGGCGATTCTTTTGATTTGTTCTTCCGTAGTACCGATCATCCATTGAGCATAACCGGTTTCCAATATAGTGAAATCCTTAATACCGTGCTGACTTAATGATGCAGTTACTCCGGCTTCATAAAAATCCTGGGCTTGGGAAGA
>JAVBNI010000138.1:0-13038 GCA_031551645.1 Bacteroidales bacterium
CTCATACGAGCCGATTTGCTCCTCAAACTTTTGCTTCAACTCAAGTGCCTCGTCTTTAGCCCGTTTAACCTCCATCCGCAACGCGCTTTCCTTGTTTTTGATGGTCGGCAACGAACGCAACCGCATCTTCAACTGCTTTTCGATGCCTTGAAGCGAAGTTTTGTTATATTGAAATTTGATGGCCATTGCATTTTTGATTTTGATTATGAAACTGGTTTCGAAAAAACTCGTTCAGGTTGTTTACTCATCTGTTCCAATCGTTTACTGATAATTTTCCATTGAAATTTTCCGTTAACCATTTGGATCGGTTCGTTAAAATCAATATCGTCGAAATAGAGTAACCCTTTCAATGCAGGGAAATAGCCCGATTGATATTTGAAACTGTATGCCTCCAACATTCCGGAAAATGACATTACTGAAGAAAGCCAGGCTATATCGACAAAATCTTTCGCTCGCGTCCCGTTACCGACGATTGCATTCAGTTTCATGGCTGCAATGTCATTTACAGCGTAGAGTCTGACAGCATTCTCAACTACAATAGGCTCGACAAGCGGATAAGCACGCGTGAGAAAATCAATCTTAATGCCACTAATAAATCCTTTAAGCGTATTTTTTTCGAAAAATGAATCCGTAAACCCGTAATTTGATTTTAAATATTTGCTGATATCCTCGAAATCAAAATCATGGAGTGTAAACAAATCCAAATCGATGCTTTTTCGGTGGCCGATTTGCAATGCTAAAGCCGTTCCACCCGCAAGATGGAAATCATTGAACTTTTTGTCGCCCATCAGGCGCATTAATAGCTCAAAAGTTTTGCTCTCGATTGTGTTCTCGTATAACATTTCAAGTCTTCTTTTTTTAGCCCGAATATACGGCAAACGAATGATATGTCTTTTGGCGAAAGCCACGGCACTTCATCCCTGATGATTTGTTTTACTCCTTCAATTCCGCCGTACAAGCGGAAAAGAGCGAGATAATCTTCCTCTCTCCCGCGTTCGATAACCCGTTGCACCACAGTCCGACGCATTGCCATCCAATCGAATGCCGACAAGTCGTAATCCCACAAAAGTGCTTTGTTGACTTGCGGATGGGCAAATTGATTATTTTTTATGATGAAATCGAAGAACATGTTACATTTTTGATTACTCGCTAACGCTCATAAGAACGCTTTGCTCAGTTAACAATTTTTGATCGTCGTATCACAGATATTCTTGTTTATCAATCACAATATTTTACTACTAATATATATCAATCTATTCATGATAATCAAAAATCATCAATCGAAAAACAAAAATAGTTTAATCTTCTTTCCAATATTTCGCCACCAATTCCTGTTTGAGATTCACTTCTTCAGGTTTGAAATGCTTGGCAAACAACGCCCATGCTTCGTCGAGCATCTCGGTGGTATTGATGTTCACGTCGATAGCCAACAGATTATTTGAATAATCCTTGGCAAAAGCCAATGCCCGTTCATCGTAATTACTCAGGTCGAAACCGTTTTCGAGCTTGGTTTTTGCATTAGCCGCGTCGGAGAATAAGCGCACGGCAGCATTCATTACCTGGGGATGGTCTTCACGTGTCTTTTTACCGATAACCAACTGTTTCAAACGCGAAAGGCTGCGGAACGGGTCGACAATTACTTTCCCGATATCCGTATCCCGACGCAGGAATAGCTGCCCTTCGGTGATATATCCTGTATTGTCAGGTATGGCATGTGTAATGTCGCCTCCGGACAATGTTGTTACTGCAATGATGGTGATGGATCCGCCATCGGGAAATTGCACAGCTTTTTCGTAAATCTTTGCCAGGTCGGAATAAAGCGAACCGGGCATGGAGTCCTTCGACGGGATCTGGTCCATACGGTTGGACACAATGGACAGCGCATCAGCGTATGAACTCATATCGGTAAGCAGCACCAGCACTTTTTCGTGCTTGTCTACCGCAAAATATTCGGCGGCGGTAAGCGCCATGTCAGGGATCAACAAACGTTCTACTGGAGGATCTTCTGTAGTGTTTACAAAACTGATGATACGGTCGAGCGAACCAGCGTTGCTGAACACATTCTTGAAAAACAGGTAATCGTCATTGGCGAGTCCCATCCCGCCGAGGATAATTTTGTCCGTTTCGGCGCGTAATGCCACTGTAGCCATCACTTGATTGAACGGTTGGTCGGGATCGGCAAAAAACGGGATTTTCTGCCCTGTCACCAGCGTATTGTTCAGGTCGATCCCTGCGATACCCGTGGCAATAAGTTCCGACGGCTGTTTACGGCGCACGGGGTTTACAGAAGGTCCGCCGATCTCGCGTTCTTCACCTTCCGGAACTGGTCCACCGTCAATCGGAGTGCCGAACGCATTGAAAAAACGCCCCGCCAATTGTGGCCCCACTTTCAAGGTAGGCGCTTTGCCCAGGAAAACTACTTCAGCATTGGTACGGATACCTTCAGTGCCACGAAATACCTGCAAAGTAACCTCGTCACCGTTGATTTTCACCACCTGTGCCAAAGCTCCGTCAACAGTCGCCAGTTCATCATAGCCGATGCCCGACGCTTTCAACATACAGGTAGCCTTGGTAATCTGGCTGATTTGCGTGTATATTTTCTGAAATGCTTTTGCCATAACAATTTTCTATTTTTATTTTTCTACTTTCTAATTTTAACGGAACGCAGATGATACAAAAGTTATCAGTATAAATCCGTCTGATCAACTATTCGTGGCCTATACAGCCTTTTCCCTTACCAATTCCTCTAATTCTTGCTCGAAACAAGTAAATTCCGACGATTGAAATTCGGAATAATTCATTTGCTTACAGACGTTAATCATTTTTTTGAAATAATCCATTACATCGGCAAATGCGGAAAATTCAAAGTCGGTATGACAAATGCGCATGATCAGGTCGACCATGTATTTCTGACGCTCAATGGGTGTTACTGCGTCGATGTCGTCGAAAGCATCCTGCTGGAGGATAACAAAATCTATTAATTCCGATTTCCAATAGGTTAAATGATAACTCACAGGAACGCCGTCGTCTCCGAGGATATTGATCTGTTCGGCGATCTCTTTACCCCGTTGCATACGGGTTTTGAGTTCATTTACCGTGTTGATCCAGTCCGGTGAAACCCGTTTACTGATATATTCCGCAAATTCGGGATACTCAAGGTATTTGGAATAACTGTCGATCGGATTTATGGCAGGATAACGTTTTTTGTCGGCGCGGTCCTGTTCCAGTGCGAAAAAGCAACGTGCCACCTTCTTGGTGTTTTCCGTCACCGGTTCTTTAAGGTTACCACCCGCCGGCGAAACTGTTCCAATAAATGTAATGGATCCGGTAGCGCTATTGGACAGCTCCACATAACCTGCGCGGCCGTAGAAGTTAGAAATGATTGCCGATAAGTCCATCGGAAAAGCATCCGGTCCTGGCAATTCCTCCAAACGATTGGACATTTCGCGCAATGCCTGGGCCCAACGTGATGTGGAGTCAGCCATCAACAAAACCTTCAAACCCATACTGCGGTAATATTCGGCAATAGTCATGGCTGTGTATACCGACGCTTCACGGGCAGCTACCGGCATATTTGAAGTATTGGCCACGATGATGGTACGTTCCATCAACTTGCGTCCGGTATGCGGATCGATTAAGTGTGGAAATTCTGCAAAAATCTCGACTACTTCATTGGCACGTTCACCACATGCGGCTACGATCACAATATCAGCTTCAGCCTGCTTCGAAATAGCATGTTGCAAAACGGTTTTTCCCGTTCCAAAAGGGCCGGGAATGAACCCTGTACCGCCTTCCACGATCGGGGTGGCTGTGTCGATAATACGGACGCCTGTTTCAAGCAATTTGAACGGACGGGGTTTGGCGGTATAAGCTGTAACAGCCTTCCGCACCGGCCATTTTTGCATCATATTGATTTCAATATCCTTGCCCGATGCGTCGGTCAATGTGGCTATCTTGTCTTCGATGGTGTATTTTCCGGCAGGCGCAATTTTTTTGAGGGTATATTTTTCTTCGAAAGTGAAGGGAACCATAATCTTATGCGATTGCGAATTTTCATCCACTTCGCCTAACCAACTCCCTGCTGCTACTGCGTCACCCACTTTGGCCAAGGGTTTGAACTCCCATAATTTTTTTTCATCCAGCGCAAAAGTATAATCGCCTCGTTTCAGGAACACGCCGTCCATCTTGTCGAGGTCGTTTTGCAGTCCGTCATAATTTCGTGAAAGCATGCCGGGACCAAGAGTGACCTCAAGCATGTGCCCGGTAAATTCCACTTCGGCGCCTACTTTCAATCCGCGTGTACTTTCATATACCTGCACATATGTATTTTGTCCGATTACCTTGATTACTTCCGACATCAAATTGTCACCACCCGTGCGGATGTAACAGATTTCATTCTGCAACACGGGACCGTCGGCCTCAATCGTTACCAGGTTCGACACAATACCTTTCACTATTCCTTTTGTCGCCATCGCTCTTGTTATTTTTGGTTTTAACTTTGTTGAGTTCGCCTGTCCGACTTGATCAGGCGGGCAAGCTCAGTCCTATTTTTGATTGCAACTTCTCAACAACAAATTGTTTTTTTGATTTCCGATTTGTCTTATCTCCAATCGAAAATCAAAAATAATTTATAGTTCGTTTAATTGAAGGTTAATTGATTCACGTCCGCTTACTACGCTCTCTTTCAGACCGTCGATCAATTTCCTGAATATCTTTTCGCCTTCATCGGGATCAAGACTTATCCAACGTTCAATGATTTCAAGTTTTACCAAGTAAGCAAATACCCGCTCGATACTAAAGTATTTAAAAAAAGTCTGTTCATCAAGCCACTGCCATTTCAATTGATCGATCTTCTTTTCGCGTTCGAACAGGTCAGGCTCTTCAGCAATACGTTGAAAAGTTTCAAGATCGTCGACCGTTCCGGTCAATCCAAAATCACGTTGACCCGATGTTTTGATGGATTCCGCTACCTCGTTGCCGCCCACCACTTCAACTTCCATTTGGTACTTACGACTGGTGTAAGCTGCCAATATGTTATTGAGATTCAGATTAAATTCAAACCAATGTGAAACAAAATCGTTGTCGCACTGCATGGCCCATTGATAGTACAATTCGGCCAAACGGTCCTCCCACTTGGCAGTTTCCGTACTGACATGCTGGACATTCTTGTATTCTTCGACAAAAGTCTTGAAATACGGCGGAAAATATTTATTTTTCGGGTTGTCGTCTTCGCTGATCAGTTGGAGACATTCTTCCATTTCCTCTTTGGAGAGATTTCCATGCGGATCAAATTGTGTTTCCTTGTCTTTGAGGTAATTCAACAAGTTTTGGTTATCAAACTTCATGAAAAACAAATCAATCAGCCGTGCGTCTTCGTCCGACAATTGCGAACGTATCTCTTCTTTAAATTCGGCAACGCTGAAGACCAACTTGTTATTGTCAAGTTCAATTTCGGGTAACCCTGCTATCAGACAATAATAATTCATAATCAATTGATTATTGATGATTGGCTATCGATTATTGATTGTTGATAATGAATAACAATATTCAATTAACAATTATCGATAATCAATCAAAAATTATTTGAAAAGCATTTCAATGAGTTGCGGCCGTAGAAATTCTTTGAAATATGCAGCAAACTCGTCTTCGCCAAATTGTACTTTGTAGCTTTTATCGGCGGGCATAATGGCAAAACCTGCTGGTTTACCGTTCACCTGTTCTATCTTGACGCCCTTATTGAGCAAATCTTTGGCTTGTTTGGTAAAATATTTTGTGAGAGCCTCGGCATCTGAGGTTTGTATTACCACGTTTTCCTTGGTTACCCAGTCGGTAGCCAATGTGAGCATCAGTTTTTGCAGCCACTCATTATTTACAGTGTCTTTTATGGCCGCATTAACGATGTTCCCTGTCACCAAATTGGTAATTTCGCTTTTAAGCGCTTCCACAGCGCGCCCGGCGTATAATTGTAACTCAGATTGTGTGTTTTTGTTTAATTCTTCGGCTGATTTTCTAGCGTCAGCAACAATTTTTTCAGCTTCCTGTTGTGCTTTTTTAAGGGTATCGGCTTTTTTTGTTTCGGCAGCTTCAATGATCTTTTGTGCTTCAACCTGCCCCTTTTCAACGCCTTCCTGATATATTTTTTCAGTAATTTCTTGAATCTTATTCTCCATGATTTCAATAAATTATTTGTACAGCAATCGGACTAACTACGCCCAAATTACCCCAAGATAAATGGTCGTGCAAGGTAAAAATAAATTATTAAACAAATACCAGATAGTATGCAAAAAAATGTTAAAATTTTATTACATATTAAAAATCAGATATATAATTTCATTTTTAAAACATATGCCGGTAAAATAAATGAAAATCCATACATTTGTCCATCTAATCAGGATATTTTTAATGAACTTTCCAATCCTTGTAGCTCGTCGTTACTTGTTCGCAAAGAAGTCGCACAATGCAGTCAATGTCATTTCGGCGGTTTCTGTGTTAGGTGTTGCAGTGGGTACCCTTGCGCTGGTGATTGTCATGTCGGTGTTCAATGGCTTCGAAGACCTCACCAGGAAGCTATACAATACATTCGATCCGGATTTAAAAATTACGGTTCCTGTTTCGGCGGGAAAAACTTTTATAGCCGATCCGGAAAAATTGAAACAACTGAAAGCAAACCCGGATGTGTTGACTTTTTCTCAAACCTTGGAGGAAAATGTCCTGGTACGCTATGGGGAACAACAGGAGATAGCGGTTTTGAAAGGGGTTGATGATCAATATAAGTTTGTTACCGGGATCGATACAACTGTCCAGGAAGGGCAGTTTAACCTTTGGGTGAATGATACGCCTCAGGCTATTGTCGGTTTGGGCATGTCTTACAAACTTCGGGTCGGCTTGAATTTCCTTACGCCGTTGCATTTTTATGCTATTCGCAATACATCAACCATATCATTGGATCCTACAAAAGCATTGAGCCAGAAACTGATATTTCCTTCGGGAAAGTTTGCAATTGATATGGAAATAGATTCCAAGTATATATTGGTTCCCATAGAATTTGCCCGGAGCTTGTTGGAAAACGATTCCGGTGCCAGCGCCATCGAGGTGAAACTGAAACCCGGCGTAAATGTGGAAAAGGCACAAAAACGTGTTACTGCGATTTTCGGGGAAGGGTTTGATGTGAAAAATACCTACCAGCAAAAGGAGTTTGCCTATAAAATATTGAAATCGGAAAAATTTATGGGTTTCATGATTTTGTCTTTTGTGTTGCTGATTGCTTCATTTAATGTGGTAGGTTCGATTTCGATGTTGATGATCGAAAAGAAAAGCGATATGTTTATCCTCCAAAGCATGGGTACGGATAAGCAATTGCTCAGTCGTATTTTCATTACTCAAGGCTGGATGATTGTTCTTGCCGGGGCGTTTGCCGGCTTATTGCTCGGGGCCTTGCTCTGCTGGCTTCAAATAACGTTTGGCTTTTTCAAAGTTACCAATGCGGGAGCTTATATTATTGATTCATATCCTGTGGCTATGCGCTGGCGGGATTTTGTCATGATTCTATTTGCTGTGGTTGGTGTTAGCTTTCTTACTATATATTTCCCTGTGAAATACTTCGTGAAAAAGTATGTGATATAATATTTGCTTTTTGCTTATCCCGTGCTCGAACACGGATATACAAAAATACTATCGTGTGCGAACACGGCATAAACAAAATGTCAAATACATGAAACAAACTGCTTATGATTCTTGCCATGCTTCCTGTTCGTCCCTGATTCCCGGATTGGTTTTGCTTTCAGCTTCTTTTTGTTTGATTTCCCGATATTTTTCCAGCGATTTTTTAACTTCTCCGTTATTCTTTTCCAAAGGTTTGTTATCAAATATACCGGCAAAAAAATCATTTACCGGCGGGATCAGTACCTCTTCCTTGTCGGTATGCAGCGATCCGAGCACCGAAGGCGAGGGTTTTCGGGTAAAACTGTTCCACCATGCATACAAAGAATGCAACAGGGTTTTCGGATCGCCGGAAGAATGAATAAATTGATTGAACCGGTATGCCTCACCGGACAGATAAGCCTGGTGTTGTGCGCGTAACTTGTGATAGAGCCGTATCCCGAAGCGTATCAGCCAATACAACAGGAATAACGCTACAATCATAATCCCGGCGAAAACATACCAACGCATGCCAAGTATAAGTAGTGGGCCTTTGGCTTCGGTTTTAGAAGCCACGGGTTTTTGTGTCGCTGCAAGGCTGTCTTTCAAGGTGGTCAGTATCCCGAGGTTGGGATTATCGGCAATATGTATGGTTTCTTCCCCGATTGATTTGGAAAACATTTTATTGGAGAAGGGATTCCAATATGTAACTGTGATAGAGGGAAATGTAAAGTCACCGGCTTTTTCGAACAGGTAAGTCACTGTTTGCGCGCTACGACCGTTGGCATCGGAAGCGTCGCGGGTATCGGTAAGGACGGCATCCTGCGGGTAAGAACTTGCCCAATCGACTCGTTCCTTACCCGCCAAATCGGGAATGAACTGAGGTAGCGTTCCTTTGGCATTAATGGTAATGGTACGCTTCGCCACATCGCCTACTTTGAGATTGGTTAATGGCGGGTTCCAGGTTTCGTGGATGTCCATATCTTTGGCAACGAACCAATCGCCTTGTTCTTTAAGGCGCGCAGGGACATCCCGCACTTCAAACGGTTGCGGTTTGGTATGTATGGCGAACTTTTGCGCCTGTGAACCGCCCTCCGGCGGTGTCTGTGCTGTTATCTCAAGCTCAGGAACTGTAAAACTTCCCGGTTTATAGGGAAATACAATATAATAAAATTGTATGCCCGAATACTTTTTGTTGTTGACAGTAAAAACGCCGGGAACGGTTTTTTCAAACGGGACAATAAATGCATTCGGTATTTGCAGGTTACCAAACTCCAGCGGTGCGGTAAACCACGTAGAGGTGTATACCGTGATGGTTACCCGGAAGGATTGCTGTACATACATTGATTCCCGGTTCAATTCCACATCGGCAAAGCATTGGGCGTGGAGTACAGCTACCGGATAAACGATGAGAAACAAAGTAATGAACCAACATTTCATTCCTAATCTCCTAAACCGGGGTTGCCGGCTCACTAAAAATTCAGGCGCTTTTATTCTTAACTTTTCACTCTCCATTTTCACTCTATATTTTTTCCTTGCTTCACGTCCGGGTAATATCGTTGTTTTTGTATCTCAAACCGCCGGTGCAGAAACTCGCCGGGATCGGCGTTTGTTTTTTGCATCAGCACTTTGGTTTCCATTGGAACGGGTGGATCCATTTTGAAATCCTTAGGCGGAAACTTTTGTTCTTTGGCCCGGTGGATATCGCTTTGTACTTCGTCGCTCATGCGGTCGCCCTTGGTGGGAAGTTTTTTTACTTCGGTGTCCGACGACAATTGTTCATCTTCAGTCTTAGGTTTGCGTTCTTTCAACTTACCCTTTTCGGTATTTTTCAGCACACTGTCGATCGAACTCTCGTGTGGTTGGAAACGCATGACGCTTTTGGCTTCGTCTTTTATCAATTTGGTAGCGTCAATGCTTTTCTGTGCCCGTTCTTTCAGGGATGCGTCCAAAGATCCCGCTTGTTGGAAAGCATCCATGGCGCCATCGTAATCGCCAAGCTTGGCCAATGCCAACCCGTAATTATATTGTCCGGTGGCTGTGGTGTCCATTCCGAACAATTCTGCTGCCGATTGGTAATCGCCTGCTTTGAAATAGGCCGCCGCTTTGTGTGTATCATCCTGGTAATGGTCGGCAGCTTTGAGATAATTGCTTTTCTTTTCCCACATTTGGCCTTGGTAATCGGGGGTATACCACCAGTTGGGGTGTTTGCTGTTGGTGCCGCAGGAGGTAACCGACAACAACAGCAACGGGAGCCAGCACCATTGCACCACCCATCCTTTACGGAAGCTGAACGCAACGATAATCAGTGTGGGAATCAGCAACAGCCAGCCTACATCGTCCCACTCCTTAGCGTCGGTTTTTTTGTCTTTTTCGAATACCAGCTTTTCACTGATGCGTTCAGCGATACCTTCTACATCCGACTTATCGAGTGTAATGGTCGTGATGTTGATTTTTTCGTTTTGTCGCAGATTATTTAGTGCTGTAGGAGAAGGTTTGGATACAACTCCCGGAACTCCCGGGACAGGTGCTCCGTCTGGCGTCGAGAACAGCAATATTTCCATGCGATGTATCGAATTGTTGATAAAATCAGCCAAAGTAGAAGCTTGGCTGTCGCTGATCGCATCGGTAAGCAATAAAATAGTACTGGGTGCTTTTACCCGGGCCATCATTGTGTCCAGCAAGTTGACCATCAAGCCGAAATCGGTTCCCTGAACAGGCATCTCCCAATTTTGAAGGCTGGCGGCATGGTGCTTTACCAATTTGTAGTCACTGGTGAATGGTAGTACAGAATGCGGTGTTCCTGCAAAAGCCATCAGTCCGGCACGGGCGCGTGGATTGGTGTCGAGAAAATCGACGATTTTGAGTTTGGCCCGTTCGAGACGCGAGGGTTGAATGTCGGTAGCAAGCATTGATTTCGAAAGATCGAGCGTAATCATCACTACTGCAGGAATCTTTTCACCAGGAATATCACGTTTTTTCCATGTAGGCCCAGCCAATGCCACGATCATACACGACAATCCCACACTCATTAGAATCAGAGGCAGGACAATAGCCGAATAACTTCCCCGGCTGAACATAAAGGGGCGCAAAGCCGGAGTAATGATACGTTTCCACTTACTTTGTTCGCGATTACCCAGCAATAAGATGACGATAACTACAGCCAACAGCACGAACAACCATAGAGCCTTTGGCCTTAAGAAATGGAACAGGCTCCAATCGAATGTCGATAGGGTATTGAATATGTTTCTTATCATGATTACTATTTATGAAGACACATCGTCACCATTTTATTCATCATTCAATAAACAATCATCAATTGTTAATGGTTCAAGTATAGTCTCTCCAAATATTTAGCTAATCCGTCATTGTCGTTTGTATCGATTATTTCGCATTGAGGTAACAAATCGCATAAGGCTTTGCTACTGTTACCCATTAGAACTCCTTTACCTGTCAGCTTGAGCATGTCATAATCATTCGGCCCGTCGCCAATAGCAAGCGTATCGGACATGTTGATATTCATCTGCCTTGTGATTTCCTGCACAGCTGTGCCCTTGGAAACTCCTGCCTGCATTACTTCCAGAAAAATATCGGATGAAAAACTGACAGATAACCGTCTTTCGAAACGGATACTCAAAATTTCTTCCAACGGCAACAATTTGTTGGGACGCAGGTGATATTCGTAACAAAATTTAGTGATATCCCCTTTGATACCATGGAATGGTTTTTGTATTGGTTTCACGCCCGATTCTTTGTATACGGCGGAGTCAAGCAACCACGATTGTTCGCAATACCAGTTGTCATCCTGGAAAAGATGCCGGATGATATCCGAATCGATTACTGTGTGAATCAATTCATAGGCGAGATCAGCCGGAATATTTCCGGAAAATATTTCCTGCTCATGTTCATCATGTATCTTGGCGCCGTTTGACGTGATCAGGTAAGAATCCAGTCCCATCATACGACTAAAAGCCACAGCATCTGTGTGATGCCTGCCTGTGGCAATACAAATTGTTATCCCTTTGGTTTTAATTTCCTGAATAACATCTTGGGTATATTTTGAAATGGTATGTCCGGAATTGAGTAACGTACCATCCAAGTCACATATTATTAATTGATACATTATATTATTTGGTTCTTTTCAAAAGATCCGATATCTCTTATATTTCAATGAATTAAACCATATAAGATGTGTTTCTTATATTTTTATCACCAAAAGTATATAAAAAAATGATACAATAAGTCTTAAAATGGATTATTCACGTTGCGATATTCTTAACATTCCCTTAACAATTCAATAACTGAAACATAAATAACCCGAAACATTCACGTAACATGAAGATAATTCCTTTGTCATAGAAAATTTTAAATGTTTATATGATTAAGAAGTTATTTGTATGGGTTGTATTTCTGGGTGTTACGCAATGGGCGATGGCACAAACAGGGGAAATACATGGTAAAATTATTGAAAAAGCAACCGGAGAACCAATGGTGGGCGCCAACATTGTTATCGAGTTGTTAACGATGGGCACTACTGCCGACTTAGACGGGAACTACAGCATGAAAGTAAAACCGGGTATGTATACGGTGAAGATTTCGTTCATATCCTTCAATACCATAGAACTCGCCGATGTGAAAGTGGAAGCGGGTAAAACAGTGGAAGCCAACATTGCCATGGAAGAAGCCACGATGGGAATTGAAGAAGTGGTGGTGACCGCAGTGCGCAAGATGAACTCAGAAGTGCAGATGTTGGATGCCATCAAATCGTCGTCAGTAGTGATGAGCGGCGTATCGTCGCAACAAATCACCAAGGCGCAGGATCGTAGCGCATCGGATGTGATCCGGCGAATACCGGGAATTTCGATCATTGATGACAAGTTCGTGATTGCCCGTGGTTTGTCCCAACGTTATAATAATGTGTGGATCAATGAGGGTGCAGTACCAAGCTCAGAGGCCGATACCCGTTCGTTTTCGTTTGATATGATCCCGGGTTCCCAAATTGAGAATATCATGATTGTGAAATCGCCGACACCGGAACTGCCGGCCGATTTTACGGGCGGATTCGTGAAAGTGGCCACCAAGAATATGCCGACGGAGAACAGGATTGACATCAGCTATGGCGTAAATTTTAATACCGAAACACAATTTCACGATTTTAAATACAACAAAGGCAGCGCTACCGATCTTTTGGGATTTGATAACGGCATGCGCGACATCAAATCGGTACCATCATTGGCTAAAAGCGATTTTGCCACCGATCGCTTAGACAACAAAAATACCACACAGGTAACGGAGCTGACCCGTTCGGGATTCAATAACGATTGGACGGTGCATACGCGCCGGCCCATACCCGATCAGCGCTTTTCAGTGATGCTCAACCGCCGGTTCGATACCAAAGGG
>JAVBNI010000059.1:0-4369 GCA_031551645.1 Bacteroidales bacterium
CCTATCAACAGTCAGAAAATTTGCCCTACAAATGATCACAAATGTAAATGACAAACTCAGTTTAAAGAAGAGGCAATACAAGGCAGCGTTGGATGTGGCGTACATGAAAAAAATACTCAAAATTTGATGCGGTTGCCCTGCGTATTTTTTTATAAATTGACACATGAACAATCCAAATCAAGTGAATTCCCGCAGTAAGGTGAATAGCGCCGACTCCCCCTCCCCTAAATGGGGAGGGGGTTGGGGGGTGGGGCTTCTGCTCCACTACCTCAAAATCGCTTTCCGCAACCTCTGGAAGCACAAAACCCAGTCATTGATCGGCATTTTCGGGTTAGCCTTTGGTATTGCCTGTTTTGTTCCAGCCTTATACTGGTTGCGTTACGATACTACTTACGATGGGTTTTATCCCGATGCTGCACATATCTATCGCATATATGCGGTTGAAAAACAATCAGGCAAAGTATATGAACAGGTCCCGGGCATTCTCGAAGCAAAACTGCACGACCAATTCCCGGCAATGGAGACCTCCACTGTATTTATTATCTTCCCCGAAAACTATCGTACTGAAGAAACGCAACATATTCAATTGCGTACCTTATATACCGACAGCGCCTTTTTTCGAGTTTTTCCCCAGATATTTATTAGTGGCGACAGCCGGCAACCATTGCAGACCGCACGTGACATCATCCTTACCGAAAGCGTGGCCGGTCGTTTGTTCGGCGATACGGAAAAAGCCATCGGACAACAGGTTAAGAGTACTTTATATGGATTTCCACCCTACACAGTGACGGCAGTGGTGAAAGATCCCCCACCCAATACCAACCTGCCTTTCGATGTAATCCACTTCCCTGAAATTCAAAGCGGGATGACCGATTACATGCCCGAGGAAGCACAATGGACTTATTTCGATAAACAACTTTATGTGAAGCTTCATGCTCGTACTGATGTGGAAAATCTTGCCGGACAACTACGCGATTTCACATCACGATTAGGGACTAATAAAAACATCGAGCTACAACTCCTGCCTATAGGCGATGTCCGTCATCGGTTAAATACCGATCTGCCTTTTACGCTCAGCTTCATCCGGCTGTTCGTTGCTGCCGGGCTGTTGTTGCTGTTCAGTGCGTTTTTCAATTTCCTGAGCCTCCATTTTGGTCTTTTCTGTCAGCGTATCCGTGAGCTGCGCCTGCGTACGGTTAACGGGGCTACAGGCGCGCAACTGATGATGCAGATGATGGTCGAGTTGGCATGTGCTATTCTTTTAGCGTTATTGCTGGCGTCCTGTCTTATCGCGCTTGTTCGTCCTGCATTTTCCAGCTTGTTGGATATGGTGATGGAAACATCCCGTTTGATTAATCAATTCGTTGTTTGCGGTACATTGGTGATGATGTTGATGTTGTTAACCGGGATTATACCACTTTGGCGGTTATGCCGTTCGGCTTCTCACGACCTGGCAAAAGGATGGCCGGTAGGGCAACCGGTTTTACGACGTGTGGCAGTAATATTGCAGTTGACCATCAGTATGATGTTTATTGTTGCAACCTTGGTGGTGATGCTGCAACTACGTTATGTAAACCGTAAGGATTTGGGATTCGACCGCCACAATGTCATGCAACTTTCGGTTTCGGGATGGATTGGTGGTGAAAAGTGGACAGCCATCAAGAGTCAATTGGCTGTTATACCTCAAATTACAGATTTCACTGAAGCTTCTTTTGCCCCACAGCACGAGGATCATGCGATGATTACCGAACTGGAATGGCCGGGTAAGCCGCTACATGATAAACCGGCATTTCAATCCATCACCACCAACGGTCATTTTGTTGAGACGTTTAAGCTAAATTTACGTCAAGGGAAGTGGTGGGATGAAGGAGACCAGCAAAAGGTCATTCTCAACGAGGAAGCGGTACGGGTGATGGGGCTGAGTGAACCGGTGGGAACAATTATCCGCATGCTTCCCGAATATGTAAGTAGTGATGGCAACAACCCCATGCTGGATTATGAGGTAGTAGGCGTAGTGAACGACTTCCATACCCTGTCGCTTCGTAGCCGCATCCATCCCGTCATATTCAGAAATTCAGGATGGGATACCAATATCTATATGCGTGTGGTTCCCGGTCAGGAATCAGAGGTGATACGACGGTTAAATGCAACTTTGCCGGAGATTGACGCATGCTTGACCGATGTTCGTTTTACATTGCTTGATGAACTGTATGATCGCCTCAATCGTTCGGAACAGGCCGGCTTAAAGATGTTTATGGTAGTGGCCGTGGTTTGCCTGTTGATTTCGTTGTTCGGCATTTATGCCGTAGCCACAGCCTCTACCCAACGCCGCCGTAAGGAAATCGCCATCCGTAAAGTAGTCGGGGCTGAAGTTTCGGATATTGTCCGTATGTTTTTCCGCGAATATATTCTGTTGGTGGTGATTTCCAGTATTGTAGCGTTGCCGTTAGCTTACTTTGCAATGAGTCGCTGGTTACAAAACTATGCCTACCATACAAATATCCCGTGGTGGCTGTTGGTAGCAACAGCTGTTATGGTCACTATCGTTGTATTATTGACAGTACTGGGACAGGTGCTGAAAACAGCAAATTGCGATCCGGCAGAAGTCGTTAAAACTGAGTAGATATGTAATTGAGAATTGCCGTAGTTATGCTATCCTACAGGAAAATTCCCATAATCTTTTTGATTTTTAGCGATATGATTCATAAATTTTAAAACACAATGCTTAATAATGCCAATCAAGGGTTGGATAAATATTGTCGACCAGCTTGAAAAGCTGTACTTTCATAACCTCGGGTAAGCGAAGTGTAACCCGAGGGAAAAAACACACATCTTACTTACCTGCCTGCAAGGCAGAACCATATCAAAATCAAAGTGCTGCCTTACAGGCAGATGTTCTGTTATATCGCTTTCCCGGAGGTCAACGACCTCCGGTTATGAAAATATAGCTTTTCAAGCTATCTTTTTACTTTAACTATTGATTTACAGGATTATTTACATCTTGTAAATCATGTCAATCCTGTCGAAAAAAGATGGGGATGTTATTTTGTAATTATCGCTAAATTATTGTTATTTAGTTGATTGATGTGAATTTTTGTTTTCTAAAAAAGTTCATTATAAACTAAACTGTTTAAATTTTGAATTCTAAAATGGTTATGGATTGCTTCATCCTCGTTCCTCGTCTTCACAATGACGCGCTGTTTACGTCATTGCGAGAGCCTACCCCAAAAAAATGTGGCATAATGCGGTTATGACATATTGTCTTAAAATCAGTGATTTACGCAAATTTGTCATTGGTAGGCGATAGCCGAAGCAATCTTTACAAATTCGACATCTGTTATTGTTCTGATAATCATGTGTACATATCATATTTAAACAGTTCCTAAATTTTTAGATGAAACGTTAATCATGTATCAAATTGTTTTATATTTTTGAACAAATTTTAAATCTCATCCCTATGAAAACTGTATTCATTTATCTTATCGCGTTTCTATTAAGTACACTTCCTGTAAATGCACAGAATTACAAGTATGAAACGGTTCCCGGTGATCCTCTCAAATCGAGGATTTATACGCTCGAAAACGGGTTGAAAGTGTATATGACGGTGTACAAGGAAGAACCAAGCATCCAAACGATGATTGCCGTGAAGGTGGGCGGGAAGAACGACCCGAAAGAAACCACCGGACTGGCGCACTACTTCGAACATATCATGTTCAAAGGCACTACGCATTTCGGGACACAGAACTATACTGCCGAAAAATTACTACTGGATCAGATTGAGGCGGAATTCGAGATTTATCGTAAAACAACCGACAGTCTTCAACGTTTGGCCATTTACAAAGTGATCGACAGCCTATCGTACGCGGCCTCCAAACTTGCTATCCCCAACGAGTATGGTAAGCTGATGTCGACCATCGGTTCGTCAGGGACCAATGCCTATACGGGATACGATATGACGGTATATGTGGAAAATATACCGTCGAACCAGGTGGAAAACTGGATCAAGGTACAATCCGACAGGTTCACTAACCCCGTAATCCGCGGATTCCACACCGAGCTGGAAACAGTGTACGAAGAAAAGAACATGTCGTTGACACAGGATAGTTGGAAAACGTACGAAGCCCTGCTTAGTTCGCTGTTTCCCAATCACCCTTACGGTACACAAACGGTATTGGGCACGCAGGATGATCTGAAAAATCCGTCGATCACCAACATCAAAAAATATTTCAACACCTACTATGTGGCCAACAATATGGCAATCTGCATGTCGGGCGATTTCGATCCCGATGAAGCCATCAAGGTGATTGACCGTTACATGAAGAATATCCCGAAAGGGAATGTACCTAATCTCGATTTCAAGCCCGAACCG
>JAVBNI010000217.1:0-31915 GCA_031551645.1 Bacteroidales bacterium
CCTATCAACAGTCAGAAAATTTGCCCTACAAATGATCACAAATGTAAATGACAAACTCAGTTTAAAGAAGAGGCAATACAAGGCAGCGTTGGATGTGGCGTACATGAAAAAAATACTCAAAATTTGATGCGGTTGCCCTGAATAAATGTTGCGTGTCAAAACAATTTATTTTTAATTTCGCAAATTGAATAATCGAATGACTGAATAATTGAATAACTGAATAATCGAATAGAAGGAGACAAGAGAGTTCTTATCATCTTACATGTCTTACGGTCTTAAATTGTCTTACACCTAAATAATAAGCACCATGCGAGATATAATCGACTGTTTTTATATTTGTTTAAACTTGATTTATTGCGCTTTGTGTCATTTATCATTAACCATTTATCATTGATCATTTATCATTGATCATTACTTAATTGATCCATTTATCCCTAAAAACATGTTTGTAAAAGATATTTGTTCGTGTATCGAAGAATTTGCACCGTTGTCATACCAGGAATCGTGGGACAATTGTGGGTTGCTGGTGGGTTCGCCGCAACAACCGGTCGATAAGGTATTACTGACCATTGATGTTACCGAGGCCGTGGTTACCGAAGCGATCGAACACCAGGCGCAGATGATTGTCAGCCATCATCCGGTTATCCTTTCCGGGATCAAACGGTTGACCGGAAGCGACGATGCCCAGCGAGCCATTAATCTGGCCATCAAACATGATATTGCCATCTATGCCGCCCACACCAATATGGACGTGGCGCCGGGCGGGGTGAGCCACCGTATGGCCCTGAAACTCGGATTGGGTAACCTGCAGGTTCTTGCTCCACAAGGATCGGGATTGCGGAAATTAGTCACATTCATCCCCAAAGAATATTTTTCGAAAGTACGCGAAGCCGTTTTTAAAGCAGGCGCCGGATGTATCGGTAATTATGATTCGTGTGGTTACAGTGTCGAGGGGATGGGCTCCTTCCGGGCTTTGGAGAATGCCAATCCTTTTGTGGGATCTCTTGGCGAGTTACATGCTGAGGAAGAGGTCCGTTTCGAAACCGTGTTTCCCGTCCATCTCAACAGGCAGGTTGTTACTGCATTACTTGAGAATCATCCGTACGAAGAAGTGGCTTACGATATCTACGACCTGAAGAATATCGATCCCCGCGTTGGTTTGGGTGTTGTGGGAACGTTGCCGTCTCCGGTAAGCGAAATGTATTTCCTGCAAAAATTGAAAAATGCATTTTTGGCGCCGGTAGTCCGCCATACTAATTTCAGGGATAAGGAGATACTGCGAGTGGCGTTGTGTGGTGGTAGCGGCAGCTCGTTATTGGCTCAGGCTCTTCACTGTAAAGCCGATGTATTCGTGACGGCTGACTTTAAATACCATCAGTTTGCTGATGCCGGTTGGGATATTTTTGTCGCCGACATCGGGCATTTTGAAAGTGAACAATTTACAAAAGAAATTTTTCATGAGTTGCTTATGAAAAAATTCCCTAATTTTGCAGTTCATTTTTCAAAAGTAAAAACCAATCCGATAAACTATTTATAAACATGGTTGCAGAAAAGAATAAAGTCGTCGAAATCCAGGATATGCCCATTGAGGATAAGTTGAAAGCATTGTATGATCTACAACAGGTACATTCCGAAATCGATAAGATCAATATCCTGCGTGGGGAGTTGCCGCTTGAGGTACAGGACTTGGAAGATGAAATAGCCGGTTTGCATACCCGTATCAAGAATTTCCAGGATGAAATGCGCGGTTTGGAAACAGCTATCTCCAACAAGAAAAATGAGATTGTGGCAGCTCAAAACCTGATTAAAAAATATCAGGACCAACAGAATAATGTCCGTAACAACCGTGAATTTGAATCGTTGGCGAAAGAAATCGAATTTCAGACGCTCGAGATCGAGTTGTGCGAAAAACGCATCCGCGAGTTTATTGCGCAGAATGCTGAAAAGCAAGATGCCATAGATGTTGCAAAAAAATTGTTGGATGAGCGGCAGGCTGATCTGAAAAATAAGCAGGGTGAATTGTCCGATATCACTTCCGATACCGAAAAAGAAGAAGCGTTGTTGATCAAGAAAGCTGCCGAAATAGAAGCCAAAATAGAACCCCGTCTGATCAACGCCTACAAGCGTATCCGCAGCAATGCCCGTAATGGCTTGGCTGTAGTGACCGTACAACGTGATGCTTGTGGTGGTTGTTTTGCCAATATCCCGCCCCAGCGCCAGTTGGATATCCGTTCGCGTAAGAAGGTGATTGTATGTGAATATTGCGGTCGAATCCTGGTAGATAGTCCGGAAGGAGAAAATTAGTTTTCCTGTTTTATCGGGAAAATTTAAAATAAACCACCGGAAAGATCTGTTTTCCCGGTGGTTTTTATTATCTGAATATTTCTAACTTTTTTGTCATATGGAAAAAAAAATATCCCGTCGAAAAGCGATTAAGGCCGCTTCAGCCGGAGTTGCTGCAGCAACTTTGGGCTTTGCGCCGTTGCAAAATCTACTTGCCGGACAGGCAATGGATGCTCCGTTGAAAGGTTACATAAAGCATTCTGTAAGTTATTGGTGTTTTGGGAAATATCCTTTGGATGATTTTGCCAAGATGTGTAAAGAAATTGGTATCCAGTCGATCGAACTCCTTGATCCCAAAGATTGGCCGGTGGTCCAGAAATACGGGTTGACCTGTGCCTGTGCCCAGGGTGCAGGGTTGGGTATCGATAAAGGCTGGAACGATCCCGAACTGCACGATAAATTAGTGGCCAGTTACGAAGAGGTAATTCCACAAGTTGCAAAAGCTGGTCTTACCAACCTGATTTGTTTTTCGGGGAAACGTCGTGGCCTGACCGATGAACAAGGCTGGGAAAATTGTGCCAAGGGTCTGAAACGCATCATCAAGACTGCCGAAAAATATAATGTAGTGTTGATCATGGAGCTGTTGAACAGCTATGGCCACAAGGATTACCAGTGCGATCATACGGCATGGGGGGTGGAGTTATGCAAACGCATAGACAGCCCCAACTTCAAGTTATTGTATGACATCTACCACATGCAGATCATGGAAGGTAACATTATTGAGACCATGACCAAGAACATCAACCATATCGGCCATGTCCATACAGGCGGAAACCCTGGTCGCAACGAAATTGACGAGACACAGGAGTTGTATTATCCGGCAATTATGAAGGCATTGGTAGCAACAGGTTACAAAGGTTTCGTCGGGCAGGAGTTTGTTCCGAAAGCAGCCGATCCCATTGCATCCCTCAGGAGATGTATCAACATCTGCGACGTAAGTCCTTCGTAAAAATACGTTGAAGGATCTTTTACTATAACGCGCTTATCCTCAGTGCGTATTTTGATATATTTTCGAAAAACCCAAGCTTTACCTGCTTGGCTAAAATAGTTTTATAAAGAAATGAGGCGGTTTTGTATTTTGGCTTTGTCACTGCTGTCCGTTTTGCATGCAATGGCGCAGCTGGAATCTATCGATTTGTGGCCCAAGGGAAAAGTGCCGAATGCTACCGGTGTCGATTTGGTGGATAAAGTAGTCAATCAACGACAGGGAGTTGTTGGTACGGCGAGCATGTATGTTTACATGCCGAGTGCGGAGCTTTTCAATGGGCGCGCGGTTATCATATGCCCTGGCGGCGGATATGCCGGTTTGGCTATTTATAAGGAGGGGCATGATATTGCAAAGATATTCAACACAATGGGTGTGGCTGCTTTTGTATTAAAATACCGTTTGCCGCAGGCTATCGGTGTGGTAAAGGAGCAATCGTATAAAGTGCCTTTGCAGGATGCACAGCGTGCCATCAAAATTGTCCGAAGCAAGGCTGCCGAGTGGAAAATAGATCCAGATAAAATAGGCATTTCCGGTTTTTCAGCCGGAGGTCATCTGGCAGCTTCAGCTGGTACTCTTTTTAAAAATGATTGGAGCAATATTGGTGATGATATCGACCGGTATTCATGTCGCCCTGACTTTATGGTATTGTTTTATCCCGTCATCAGTTCCGAAAAGCAGGCAGTCCACAGCGGGTCGTTCAATAATTTGCTGGGTAAAAACAGTAATGACGAACTATTGCGGTTGTTCTCGTGCGACAAGCAAGTGTCCGCCGAAACACCGCCAACCATACTGATCCTTGCCGACGACGATAAAAAGGTGGTACCGGATAACAGCATCTTGTTTTATCAGGCTTTGAACAAGAATAATGTGCCTGCTGCCTTGCATATTTTTTCAAAAGGAGGACATGGATTTGGCCTTCCGCAAAAAGGTGAAGCCACAATCTGGCCACAGTTAGTCAAAGATTGGTTGCAGACATTGTGATCATGTCCAAACCGGAAAGAGACAATAATATTCTCATCTTTTTAGACAGGATTAACATGATTTACAGGATTATCTATATCTTGTAAATCATGTTAATCCTGTCTAATGAATAAATTATTTTGTTGTCATCCCAAACAGAAAAATCGAAAGAAATATATTAAACATTCAAATCGCATCATGCACTATAATAATGATGTATTATGGGCTATCGGTAATACGCCGTTAGTAAGGATTAATCATCTGAATCCTAATCCGGACGTTCTTCTTCTTGCAAAATTGGAAGGTTTCAATCCCACAGGTAGCATAAAGGATAGGATTGCCTTGAAGATGATCGAAGAAGCCGAAGCAAACGGAGAGTTAACAAAGGACAAGATCATCATCGAAGCGACATCGGGTAACACCGGTATCGGGCTTTCCATGATAGGACGGGTGAAGGGTTACCGGGTACAGATTGTCATGAGTTCTGCTGTTTCTGTGGAACGGCAGAAAATGATCAAAGCATTTGGTGGAGAAATTATCTTAACACCTCCCGAACTTGGAACGGACGGCGCTATCATCAGGGTCAAGGAATTGGTTAACGCTCATCCGGGGAAATATTTCAATCCCAACCAGTTCTCCAATGTACACAACAAGTTGGCGCATTATAAAACTACGGCTGAGGAAATCTGGAATCAGACGCAGGGGCAGGTTACTCATTTTGTTTCATCCCTTGGCACATCCGGCACCTTGATGGGAGTGGGCATGGGGCTTCGTGAGAAAAATCCCGGCATAAAAATTATCGAAGCCCATCCGGTAAAAGGACATTACATTCAAGGGCTGAAAAGTATGGAAGAAGCCATTGTTCCCGAGATATATGATTCCTCGCAGATCGATATCAGTATCCTGGTCGAATCGGAAGAGGCATTTGAAATGTCGCGGCGCATCGTCAACAAAGAAGGTGTTTTTGTGGGAATGAGCAGCGGCGCCGCTATGCTGGCAGCCCTTAAAACCATTGAGCAACTCGATAGTGGCGTGATGGTCGTCATTTTTCCGGATAGGGGAGAGAAATACCTGAGTACCGACTTGTTTCACATATAGGATTCAATATCCTTTATTTAGTGAAAGTTGTTCCCCCAACAAATATTGAACGTCGGAGGAAACAATATGAAGAAAGTCGGGCAGGCGCCAACCGAGGTTAACTCCTTACGTCATTGAGGGCTAAAGCCGTTGCGGGCTCAACGCAGTTAATTGTCAATCATCAATTATTCATTGTTCTTTTGATTGAGAAGGAGGTAAATTTTCTTTACCTGTACCCCATTCCTTGTTGGGTGTTGGGCCCATTTGCAATTCGAGTGTTCCCCCGGATGCTATTTCGCTGTGCAGAAGCCATGCTCTTGACAACGGTTTACCATTCAGCACAGCCGATTGGATATAGACGTTTTCAGGAGAATTCCGGTGCGCCGTGATGACAAATTCTTTTCCTGGATAATAGGCCGGATCAAGGCGTAGGGTAACTTTCTCGAACAAGGGACTGCCGATGATATATACCTCATCTGCAGGGTTAACCGGGTGGATGCCCATAGCAGCCAATACGTACCAGGCCGACATTTGTCCGACATCTTCATTGCCCTTCAGTCCGTATACGCCGCTACCGTATGCGTTGTCGCATATCTTCCGGCTCCATTGCTGCGTCATGTAGGGAAGCCCGGCATATGTGAACATAAAAGCGATGTGGTGAACTGGTTCGTTGGGATGGTTATAGTAATCGTTCCAATTGAAATCATCAGGAGTATTGTCGAAGAAAGAAGTCAGCTCATTTACAAAATGTTCCTTGCCCATCAGATTGATCAGTCCCTGCACATCGTGCGGTACAAACCATCCCTGCTGATAGGGATTACTTTCGATACATCCCTGCCCGTGGACGGTTTTTCCCTTCCATTCGAGCCATGAACCGTCTCTTTTATGGGTTCGCATCCATTGTAACTCCGTGTCGTAACTTTTATCGTATGACAACGACTTGGTATAATATTTTTGAGCATCATCCGTTTTTCCCAATTCTTCGGCAAAACGTCCCACACACCAGTCACTGAATGCATATTCAAGTGTTTCGGACAAACTGCCAGGTGAATATCCTTCTGCATTATTGGAGAAGGTATCGGCGGTATTTTTTGCAAACTGGTATGCTTTCGCGACATCATATTTTCGTATGCCTTTTTCGTAAGCTCCCACGATAACCGGAATAGCCGGCGTACCAAGCATACAGCCTGTGTAGGAATTGAGCAGTTCCCAACGTGGATAATATTGTTTCCCACTCTGTTCAGCCAATGCAATGAGCGAATTTACTTCATCATTGACCATACCGGGGTTGATCAGTGTTTGTAGCGGGAACTGACTCCGGAAAACATCCCAGCCACTGAAAATGGAGCGGTATTCGAAGTCTGCAGTTTGATGGATGCCGTCTGCACCACGATAATTCCCATTCACGTCGGAAACTTTACGGGGATCAATCATCGTATGGTACATGGCTGTGTAGAAAATCGTTTTCTGCTCGTCGGTGCCGCCTTCCAACCGCACTACTGACAAGGCATCGTTCCATAACTTTCTCGCTTGCGAATGTATGCGGTCGAAATTCCAATCGGGTATCTCAGCTTCTAGATTTGCTTTTGCCCCGTCTATACTTACTAATGATATGCCACATTTCATCAATACCTGTGCATCTTTCGAAGTCGGAAACTCTGTGAAAAATCCCAGGTGTTTACCCTGCATTTCGCGACATCCGGGCATGACTTCCGCCTGTGCCACTAATGTCTGATACCTGTCCGAAGTTACCTCATCCCTTTTGCGTACCCAGTCGTTGGGGATATCGGCCGACCAAACTCCAAACGTTTTGAGCGGTTGTTCGAACCGGCAGTAAAAATATACGGTGTAATTGGCTTTCCCGGCGCCGTTACCCCATCCACCGCCTTCAGGGGGACATTTCATCCATCCCCCGATGCTGTGCTCGTCCATCACTTTCACATATTGTTCGGTCGAAGTTCCTCCGACGCGCCGTGCCAGGTCTACCTGTATTCTTGACTGGTTGTTTTCCGGGAAAGTAAAGCGAAGCATGCCGCTATGGGGGGCAGCCGTCACCTCGGTCCGGATGTTGTAATCGGTCAACGTCACATCATAATAACCGGCCGAAGCATGTTCCGATTCTTTGTCGTATCGCGAACGATAGCCGTCTTCGGGATGATCTTCCTTTCCGGCGGATGTTTTCAAGGTACCAGTGGAAGACATCACCAGAAAATTACCCAGATCGCCATACCAGCCGGTACCGCTCATATGAAAAAAAGCAAATCCTTCGATGGTGGTGTGTTCATAACTGTAGCCGGGAGCATTGTCGCCACCGGTGATGGTATTGGGGCTCAATTGCACCAGACCGAAAGGCGTGGCAGCCCCCGGAAAGGTTTTTCCCAGTCCGTGGTAAATTCCCGCTATGGCAGTACTTGTACTGGCCCCAACAAACGGGTCGACATAATCCACCGGTTCCCTGACAGGTGTTTGAGTAGAACAGGATAACGAAAACAATACCGTTCCCAGTAAAAGGCTTTGAATTTTCATGATTTTTATATTTTTTCGGTGACAATTTTCATGATTTCAGGAAAGGTGAAGTCCATTCATCTTATCAGTAAATTTCATGATAAAGGACAAAAATAAAACAAGTCCGGCAGAAAAACTACCCCACTGCCGGACTTATTTCGGTTATATTCCAAATAATTTCGATTTTTGTTAGCATTTCTTATCCACACTATGCGATGATCACTACAAAATGTAGTCCTGATCATTCCAATGTAACTATAAGATGTGAAATGATCTTTTGCTTTTCAAAAGAAATTATTACAATGATTATCTTTGCAGAAATTATCGAGATGAAATTTGAATCGCATATTCGCATCAAACCATGTATTTTGCCGTATTCCTTGGCAAAACAAATAAGTACTCATCTCCTCAAAATAAAAGAATAACTCATGTCAAACTTAAGGTTTAAAGCTGTAGAAGAAGCGCTTAAAAGAAAAGCCGTCCCCGTTCCTGTTTCCGAAAAGAAAACGTCCGATTATTATGGCATGTATGTATTTGACCGTAACCAGATGCGTAAATATCTTTCGAAAGAAACATTACGTGTCGTTCTGGACGCTATTGACAAAGGGGTTCCATTGGAGCGTAATATTGCCAACCATGTGGCTGCTGGCATGCGTATGTGGGCGATGGAGCTTGGCGCAACGCATTATACCCATTGGTTCCATCCTTTGACGGACGGTACTGCTGAAAAACACGACGCCTTTATCGAACACAATGGTAATGGTGGCGTTATCGAAGAATTTACCGGAAAACTGCTGGCGCAACAGGAACCCGATGCATCAAGTTTCCCCAGCGGCGGCATCCGCAACACATTCGAAGCGCGCGGCTATACGGCTTGGGACCCTTCGTCGCCTGCGTTTATCGTGGACGATACGCTCTGTATCCCCACCATATTCATCTCATATACCGGCGAGGCGCTCGATTACAAAACACCCTTGTTAAAATCGATACAGGCATTGGACAAAGCAGCCATAGCAGTATGTAAATATTTCGACCGCAATGTGAAGCGAATCACTTCGTTTCTCGGTTGGGAACAGGAATATTTCCTGGTAGACGAAGCGCTTTATGCCGCCCGTCCCGACCTGATGCTCACCGACCGGACGCTGATGGGACATGAAAGCGCCAAAAACCAGCAGTTGGAAGATCATTATTTTGGCGCTATTCCCGCCCGCGTATCGGCATTCATGCGTGAACTCGAATACGAGTGTTACAAATTGAGTATTCCCGTGAAAACGCGCCACAACGAAGCTGCACCCAACCAGTTCGAGTTTGCCCCGATTTACGAAGAGATGAATTTGGCCGTCGACCACAATCTGTTGCTGATGTCGATCATGAAACGTGTGGCCGAACGACACCATTTCAAAGTGATCCTGCACGAAAAACCATTTAAAGGTATCAGTGGCTCGGGAAAACATTGTAACTGGTCGCTGGGTACCGATACGGGTATTAATTTGCTCAGTCCCGGAAAAACACCACAGGAAAATTTACAATTTATTGTTTTTCTGGTGAATGTTCTCATGGCGGTTTACAAAAACAATGCTTTGCTGAAAGCAAGTATTTCATCGGCCACCAATGTTCATCGCTTGGGAGCAGCCGAGGCGCCGCCAGCCATTATTTCGGTCTTCCTCGGGAGCCAGATTTCTTCGGTACTCGACGACCTTGAGCGGAGTGAAGGAAAATCACATATCCGTGTGGCTGAAAAAACCGGAACTCGCCTTTATTTAAGTCATATTCCTGAAATTCTGATAGATAATACCGACCGCAACCGTACTTCACCGTTCGCATTCACGGGAAATCGCTTTGAGTTCCGCGCTGTAGGCGCATCTGCCAATTGTGCATCGGGTATGATAGCGCTCAATACTTCAATTGCATACCAGTTGCAGCAGTTCAAAGTTGAAGTGGATACACTCATAAAGACCGGTACTAAAAAAGAAGAAGCCATATTCGCAGTGGTGCGCAAATACATCACAGACTCAAAACCTATCCGTTTCGACGGTAACAGTTACAGTGACGAATGGAGGGAAGAAGCAACCCATCGCGGCCTGGATTGTGAAACCTGTGTGCCGGTAATTTACGATTCGTACCTGAGCCGGCAATCTGTCCAACTGTTCACGCAAACGAACGTTCTCAGCGAAAAAGAGCTTCACGCACGCAACGAGGTCAAATGGGACGTGTATACCAAGAAAGTACAGATTGAGGCCCGTGTATTGGGCGATCTGGCTATGAACCATATCATTCCCGTAGCTACACGCTATCAAGGTCTGTTGCTCGATAATGTTTACAAGATTAAAGCGTTATACGATAAAGATCGTGCAGCAACCATATCTGCACAAGATTTTTTGCTCATCGAGGATATCTCGCAGCACTTGAATACCATTAAGGAAAAGGTCGACCAGATGATCGAAGCTCGTAAAGTGGCGAACAGGATAGAAAACGAACGCGAAAAAGCTGTGACTTATTGCAATACGGTTGAGCCATTTTTTGAAGAAATTCGTTACCATATCGATAAGCTTGAGTTGATTATCGATAACGAAATGTGGACATTACCCAAATATCGCGAATTGTTATTTCTAAGATAAGAGCAGCAGATATTTTTTGCTATCTCACCTTAATCTTCTCAACCTTCCGGATGATTCTACCGTCATTCGAAATACCCTCTATCACGATAGAATAGGTAGCCGGAAAATCGGCGGTGTAAAAATCAAATGATGCCTTGCCGGTATCCGGAACAGCAAGTTCCGGTTTCCAGAAAATAGTCGTGCGGTAATCCGGGATTTCAAGATTTTTAGATTCAGGCGTATCATATTGGGGGGAATAAAAATTAACCGGTTTCTGAAAGCCGATCGGAGAGATATGGACGTAATTTGGGGGAACCGAACTGTAATTTTCTCTTCCACGCCTTGTTGTGATGTTGATCGCACCATTGCTGCCTTTCGTGCCAAATTGAGCTGCGCTTGGTCCCTTAAAAATGTCAATGCTTTCTATTTCTTCCGGGCTTACTTCTAATTCTTTTATTTCTAATCCGTTAACCAGCACGAGCGGAGGGCCATACCCTCGAATTGAAATGCGTCTATCTGGGCCGTATACTGTGATTCCGGCAACCCTCCCAACAAGTAAATCTTGCCATTTGCTTACAAATCTATTTTCAAACTCTTCCCGGTAGATAGTTTTATCCGAACCCCAGTTTTGCCAGTATTGTAGTCTTATTTCATCTCTCTTCGCTACTTGTGTTCCCGTTATTACCACTTCAGGCAAATTGATTATTCTCATATCTCCGTCATATTGCGCACGTTGACCGGCCTTTTTCATAAACACAGATGTATCGTTTGTTGTCAAACTTACCGGAATATAATTCAACTTCGGAAATTGTTCCTGTTTGTAAATTACCTCATAAGCGGAATTTCCTTTTTTATTCATTGCCTGCAAAGAAAAGCGGGTGCTGTCGGGATAATCAAGATCAAAACGGAACCATCCGGCGGAATCGGTCTTCGTTAGTCCGTAATATCCTTCGCTTGAAAGACACATCACTTCGCAATTCGCAACGGGTTTTTTCAATAAGAGGGATGTAACCGACCCTGTTATTCCTTTTTTTTCATATCCGGTTTCGGGACGCTGGTAATTTCCCTTGAACGCTTCGGGCAGATCATATCTTCTCCAGCCGTGCGTCATCATCAAATGGTCAAGCGCCATCTCAGCCTTCTTATCATTCTGTAAATAATAACCCGGTGATTCGATATGCCCCCTGAGTTCGGATGAAAGCAGCAGGCTCGACAATATTGTCCGGAGGGTATCCGGCACAGCATCCCTGTCGTCCGTAACGGCAATCGAAACATGACTTATAATCGGATTCCCCTCTGTATCCGTTACGGAAATTTCGGAGGTAACTCTTTCCCGCATTTCATAATACGGCTTGTCCGGAGAAAAGGCAAGCCTGGCCTGATCTTCTTCGTTTTTATTAAAGAATAACCGCTCACTGACTGGATTCATTTGTTCGTCAAGCAGCAACACCTGTATGATTCCTAAAGGTAAACCGGTGTTGAGAAATCCAATATAATCCTTTCGATAATCATAAACACCAAAATGGAGAATCAGTCCCTTGTTGTGTACAAGCAGATAAAGCGGCCTTTCCGGCATGCCGGGTGATTTTTTAACTGCAATAAAATGACGGTTATTCATAGAACTCGTCTGCAAAGTATAGGTTTTTTGAGCATGCGGAAGCTTAAAACGCTTTTCCCGCCCGCTGCCGTTTTGACAGATTAGAAAATACTCTTCCCCCGGTTCGGGAGAAAAGATAAACGACCCCATCCCTGCAAAAACAGTATTTACCTCAACGATTTCATTCCCCTCTTTATCCATAATTTTCCCTGTGATATTTTCCGAGCCACCCTGTTCGTTCAAGGCTTTGAATGCAACCCAGCTATTGATTCCTTCCGGGAAATTTCCTCCTTCCGGGAAAAACGATACTTCATAATTTGTTCCCGGTTTCTTTATTTTCTGTTTTTCCTTGTCCCTGATACTTCCAATCCAAATATGTTTCCTGAAAAAATAGTCACTTCCCTGGTTTTCCATATAACGGGTATAGGCTCTTAGCATATACCAGCCTTCCGGTATAAATTCCGAAAGAAATATATTTCCGTAAAACAATCCATTATCGTCACACTTCACCATCACCCGTTGAACAAGTGAGTCAGAAGAATTAATCAACTCAATATATGCATAGTTGCTATACGTTGGTAACTGATGTGTAAATGCATCGACAACATAAGCCTTGAACCAGATTTTTTCGCCGGATACATACATCGTCCGGTCTGTATGAACATGGATTTTTTCCTGTGGAAACAACGATAACTGATAGAGGACGCTGTCCTGAAAGGACTCTTTTGTTATTTTCTCATGGGCTACCACTAATGTCGGACACCAAACCTGAAAGAAAAAAAGTAAAGTTGCAGAAATAATCAGATTTTTCATCGGTAAAACTATTTATTGTTCCTTGAAAATGTTCTTTGAACAGCTTGATAGGTTGATACAAAATTAGAAAATATTTTGGGAATACATAAACGAAATATCTCGATTCCGCCCTTCGATTCTACTCAGAGCTTTACCGAAGGTGAACTCACGGAGACATCTCCTGTATTAGCATGCGCAAATATCCGCTCGCATATTCTGTCAACTCTTACGTAATTCGTTATAAACCATTTGCCATAATCCTGCATTTTGCGGATTCGCGCCGGATTGATTTTTCGTAAAATGTCCGGTATCCGTTCAATATCACCCGGGTCAATTAAAACGGCAATCCTGTTCCAGTCCAATTCATCAGAGTAGGGCAAACTGAATTTATCGGATATATATACTGGAATAGTGCCATACTGAAGCGGAGGTAATTAAAAATCTTTAGCTCGGCGAAGCCAATTGCAACGTGCATGTTTTTAATTATATGAATTTTAATAGTGTCACTTTATAATTAATGCGAATCAAGAGTTGAAAAACGTTTTAATATTTTGCGCTAAAGCCCCATAGATGGGTACTCCTTTTATCCGTCAACTAAAGTTGATGGCAATGATGAGTGACATCACCTTAGATCATTGCCGTTGACTTTAGTCAACGGATAGAGAATGAGTAAATAATCAGGGGCTTTAGACCAAAACCCGACCTTTGATTCGTATTATTAATTTTTAGATGCTTATCGATCATAAAAGTTGCTGAAAAACAAAAACTTTATATCAATTCTTCACTTTTCACTCTTTTATTCGTATTTTGGTTTTCGATGTTGTACGTTAGGTTTTCATTACCTTTGCGCTGGATTTATGGAATGTGTAGTCACCTGATCCTGATATTAAAAGCAACATCAATCAAATGTGATGAATTATCCCGAAACGGTACATTATCTTTATACTTCGTTACCTGTTTTTCAGCATAGTGGAGGTTCGGCATACAAACCAGGGCTTCAAACTATCCGTGAACTGGATGGGTTTTATGGTCACCCGCACCGTAAATATAAAACCATACATGTGGCCGGTACTAACGGAAAAGGATCGGTATCACACATGTTGGCCGCTGTCCTGCAGGGAAACGGGTGTAAAACGGGGCTATTCACTTCGCCGCATCTGGAGGATTTTCGTGAACGGATCAAAATAAACGGGGAGATGATTTCCGAACAGGAAGTAGTCGAGTTTGTGGAGCAAAGCCGGACCATGTTCGATAAAGTACATCCGAGTTTTTTTGAGATGACAACTGCCATGGCGTTTGACCATTTTGCTCGTCATCATGTGGACATTGCCGTTATTGAAACGGGCATGGGCGGCCGCTTAGATGCCACCAACATAGTTGAACCTGTATTGTCGGTCATCACCAATGTGAGTATGGATCACACCCAGTTTCTCGGGAATAACCTTATTGCTATTGCCCATGAAAAAGCAGGAATCATAAAACCGGGAGTTCCGGTGATCGTAGGTGAAACTCAACCCGGTCCAAACCAGGTTTTCGAGGATAAAGCCCGGCAATTGGATAGTCCCATCGTTTTTGCCGATCAGCATATCCGCGTGAGCCGGACGGAACATTTGGCATCAGGACAGGCTATTTATATCGAACAAAACGGACAGGAACATCCCTTGCCCGTCGTTATTGACCTGGATGGTGATTATCAACAGAAAAATATTGTTACAGTTCTGGTTTCCCTTCAATATTTACGTTTGCATGCAGGAGTCAGAATTGTATCCGGAAATACCCTGCCGTCGTTGGAACACGCTGCCCGCACCACAGGCTTGCGCGGGAGATGGCAGATTCTAAAAGAGAGCCCTTTGGTTGTTTGTGATACCGGTCATAATGTGGATGGACTAACATGGGTTGTCCGTCAAATCAACCGGTGTGCATACGAGAAACTACATATGGTGATCGGGTTTGTGAATGATAAAGATGTATCGGGTATGCTGCAATTGTTGCCAGGTAACGCAACATATTATTTTACCAAAGCGTCTATCCCGCGTGCTTTGGACGAACAATCCCTGATGAAATTTGCTGGTGGGTACGGCTTGTCGGGTACATGCTATCCTGGAGTAAATGAGGCGATAGATGCCGCCCTCCGAAATGCCGGACCCGGGGATATGGTGTTTATCGGCGGCAGTACGTTCATTGTTGCCGAGACCTTGCGTTTCCCAGAGTTTGAATCTTAATATTAAGTATCACCAATACAGGTTATAAAAACAGGCAATGATTTGTCGAAACCGATTATGTCGATAGGTGCAAAGGACTTTACACGGGGACAGATTTTCCGTCCCTTGGTCAAGTTGGCGTTGCCGATCATGGCTACGAGCTTTGTCCAGATGGCCTACAGCCTGACCGACCTGGCATGGGTAGGTCGTATAGGGAGCGAGTCGGCTGCTGCTGTCGGCTCGGTCGGTTTGTTGATCTGGCTCACCTCGTCTTTTGCCATACTCTCGAAAGTCGCGGCCGAGGTAAGTATCGGGCAATCCATCGGAGCAGGAAAAAAGCAAGAAGCCATGGCTTATGCTTCACATACGACAACTATCAGCCTTATTACGTCCACAATAGTGATGATAGTCCTTTTATCCGGCTCGGAATTTATCCTGTCGTTTTTCAGGATGGAACAGCATATTATGACCGAAGCAGCCGGTTATTTGCGTATTGTGTCCACTGCTGTACCTTTTTCTTTCCTTGTATTGAATTTTTCAGGAATATATAATGGCGTCGGCCGCAGCAACATACCTTTTTATCTGGTCTCGCTTGGATTGGTTTGTAATATGGTGCTCGACCCGTTGCTGATTTTCGGGATCGACGGATGGCTTGAAGGTATGGGAACCCGTGGTGCGGCTATAGCGACATGGATTTCACAAGGCGTTGTTTTGGTGATGTTTATATGGCAGTTGCGCCGGAAGCAAGGAATATTGAACCGTTTCCCGTTTTTTGTGCGCCTGCGCAGCAACTTTACCGTGCGTATCCTGAAATTAGGATTTCCCGTAGCAGTTATGAATTTCCTTTTTGCCGTCATCAATACCTCATTGGCACGTATCGCGTCATTGTATGGCGGGCATATCGGCATTACCACCCAAACTACCGGCGGACAGATCGAAGGTATTACCTGGTACACATCCCAGGGTTTTGGTACGGCCCTGAGTGCATTTGTAGCGCAGAACTACGCAGCAGGAAACATGCGTCGTGCCCGTAGAGCTTATCGTTATACCTTGACCCTGATGTTGTCGCTGGGGGTTGTTGTTACCATTGGTTTTATCTTTTTTGGCGAAAGTATTTTTGGCCTTATCATTCCTGAAATGGCAGCAAGGGAAGCAGGCGGTGAATATCTTTTCATTATGGGATTCAGTCAGATTTTCATGATGCTCGAACTGACCACCCAGGGTATGTTCAATGGGATGGGGCGGACTCTTCCGCCGGCCATCGTAAGTATCGGCCTCAACCTGGCCCGTATCCCATTGGCTTTGTTGTTCGCTTCGCAAATGGGAATTGACGGAGTCTGGTGGGCGATTTCCGCGACAAGCATTTTCAAAGGTCTGATGCTTTTATGGTGGTTGATGTATATTCTGCGGAAAAAATGAACTTTTTCTTTCGCAGGAAACAAATGCACGGTATGTAGACTCGCTAAATGATTTTAAAAACATATGGGCAAAGAAAAAATAATGGGTTTGGAACGGAACGTCTTTTTTACAGGACTGACCAGTTTTTTTACTGACACTTCTACCAAGATGGTATACAGTGTGATGCCATTATTCCTTTTATCCATCGGCGCATCCAAAACGACCATTTCCCTGATTGAGGGTATTGCCGAAAGCACGGCTTCTCTCATCAAGGCATTGTCGGGTTATTGGAGTGACAAAATCGGAAAGAACAAACCTTTTATGTTGATTGGTTATGGTATTACTGCTTTGGTGACGCCGTTGTATGCCTTGGTGCGCGTGCCTATTCAGGTTTTGTTTTATCGTTTTTTCGAACGTGTGGGCAAAGGATTGCGGGCTGCACCGCGCGACAGCCTGATAAGCGGGTCGGTGACTAAAAAAGATGCAGGCAAGAATTTCGGGTTTCACAAAGCTATGGATAACAGTGGTGCAATTGTAGGGCCTTTGGGTGCTTTCTTGCTTCTACATTTTTTTCCGTTGAATTACACCAATATCTTCCTTATTGCCACCATCCCTGCCGTATTGGGTGTTATCACTATTGCTGTTTTTATCAAAGAAGCAAAAGCAGAAAAACGTGATACTCCGAAAATTTCATTGAAACGTTTGCCTAAAAAATTCTACTTTTTTCTCTTTATTATCTTTATCTTCACGCTTGGCAATTCGGCAGATGCCTTGCTACTCGTAAAAACTGCTGAAACGGGTATCGACAAGTCATATATCCCGTTTGTATACATGATTTTCAATGTAGTTTCGGTATTCCTGGCTATTCCCATCGGTAAATTGTCGGACAGAATTGGTCGTGAACGTTTGATTATTCCCGGGTTTCTCATTTATTCGGTAACCTATTTCCTGTTCGGTAAATTTAACAGTATCCATGTGTTTATCGGCCTGTTCGCCATGTATGGACTATACAGCGCTTTGGTGGACGGTAGCCAGAAAGCGATGATTTCAGATATTGTCAGCAAAGATACACGGGGAACAGGCTTCGGAATTTACCATGCTGTGCTTGGGATTACATTGCTACCTGCCAGTTTGATCGGAGGACTGCTTTATGACAAAGTAAGTTCCAATGCGCCGTTTTATTTTGGTTCGGCAATGGCATTGACAGCAACTATTTTGATGCTGATTTTTACAATCGTCACAAAAAGGTCGATAACTACAAAGCAAGCGTAGCAATGAGTCGAAATAGAGTTATTGAGAAAAGAAAAACAATTATGTGGTTGTCCTTCGCATCAATGATAAGGTGATGAAAATCTGCGATGCAAAATATGTGGGAAGTATGAGAAAACCAACATGATCACATCCTGTAAAAACCTTTAAACTGATCATGGTGTCGGAAAATACCAATAATCCGATGCCTGTTATAAAATACCACCGTGTCATGCTTGGTAGCCGGAGACCTGCTGCAGCTGCTAAAGAAAAACAGGAAACCAAGAGATACAACAACACGGCTACGTAAAGAATGGTATAAGTCAACGTGGGACTGAGTACTATAAAGAAGAAAATAAGATAGGGAATCAGTATTGCCAGCAATATCCAAAAATTGATACGTCCGTTTTTCAGACAAAACCCCAGGAAACATATATGGGCAACAAAGAAAAGACATATTCCGTAAATGAACCTTGCCGGGATGTCGCCTACGTGAGACATAAACCAATCGCCGCCAATGGATATAATAAGGGCTGCAATTACCATGCGGAGAGAGTTTTCGGCAAACTTGTCGGGCATCCACAACAAAATAAAAACACATGAAGCCGATACACCTGCCCGGAAGAAAAAACCAAACCTCATAATTGCCAAAACAGTAAATATGATCGGAACAAGTAATATGATATAATGAGCTTTTTTCACATCAGCAAAAAGGTAGTGATTTGGTTGGATTATAATTTTTTTAATTTTTTGTTGGGAAGTTGAATAACCGCTGTCAGGGTTTATCGACTGCTGACAGAACAAATGCATGATGCAAAAACATATCAAAACGTTGCATGGGAAAGAAATATTTTTCCTAAGAAATACGTTATAGCCTTCCTGCTAAGTAATTATAATCCGACAGAATTTTTCTCAAATATGCAATATCCTGCATGTCGGATTGTGTTTGGGTAATTACCTTTACTTTGTCAGCTAACCGTTTCAGGCCCGATTTGTTGCGGATTGTTGCAGGATTGGAAATGATTTGGGCGATCAATGCCACGTCAGAATCATTGAGTGCTGTTGCCGAATCGAAAGTAACCTTGTAATTGGGAGCTACTATCGGAACCTTGATCAATTTTGCCCTGTTTTTGGTTCGTACCACGCATGTTCTTGCTGCCAAATCGCCCAGACGCTGGCACTTTGGCGTACACATCATACAAATAATTGCTACGGCAGCATTGTCTATCAACCGGAATATCCAACGTAGGAAATAATCGCCAAACGAGGGAGTGGTTCCGTCGATCTTTGCTACACGAATATTCATAATGAGTTTGCCCACGCTTTGCCCGTTGAACAATAGTTCGCAATACAAATAATAAAATAGAACAGGGGCAAAGATGATAACAAACAATAGTATCGAATTTCCCAATTTAAGCCCGGTAGCCAGAAAAATCCACATTAAAAACCAGAAAAACCACAACAAACGGTCAAGGACAGCAGCAACCAGGCGTTCTCCAACGCTGGCCGCTTCGTATTCCAAATGAATGTTTTGGGTGGTTTGTATTTCGATATACGACATAACAACTTAAATGTACCTGACAAGGTATACGGAAAAAACGACCAAATGTTGCACGTCAAAGTATTGCGTGCACAACTAATCACCCTTGATATTTTTCCTCAGGTCATCTACAAATTCATGCAATGCTTTTGTGTCTTTTTGCCGGATCATTTCAATCAGTTCCGACAATTTTTCCTGTATTTTTTCGATTTGAGGCAAGGTATATGGATTGAGAAGAATTTCGCTCAGGAGGTAATCGTTTTCCGAAAGCAACCCCTCCGCAATAGCAAGGTGTTTCTTGAAAGTTGTTCCCGGCGCTTCCTGATGTTTCATGCAGGCAGCGAACACCATAGTCGATGCAAAGGGAATCGATAATGAATATGCCATTGTCTTATCGTGTTGCTCAAAGGTATATTCGTATATATTAAGATGAAGAGAACCATAAAAATCGCGGAAGAACTGTTTCCCTTCTTCGTCGCTTTCGGCGATAATGACGGCGCTTTGTGAACTCAGTTCTTTCAAACTGGCAAAAGTAGGTCCGAACATGGGATGGGTGGATACGAAGCGACGTCCTATACTGTGATAATAATCATGCAACCCGTTTTTTACGGAAGTGATATCCGAAATAATACAATCGTCAGGTAAATATGGCAACAAATCGTTGAATGCATTAACGGTATGTTGCAGGCTAACAGCATTGATCACTAATTGCGGAGCAAAGGCATTGACTTGGTCAAAACTGACAAACCGATGTGTATTGAAGAAATAACGTAATTTGTGTTTATCGGTATCAAACACAGCTACATTATGTTCCAGACATAACGACTCAACAAACCAGGCGCCCATATTTCCTGCGCCTACGACAAGAATTTTCATTTTTTTAATATTAATGTTTGCAAAAGTATAAAAGATGCATGGAAATAATTGATAATTGACAATTGATAATTGACAATTGGGTCAAAATTCACAAAATCAGTGCTGTGTGAATGCTTGGAAACATTGGATATTGTAGCATAATTAGTGGTATGGAATAGTTGATTGTAGAAATACTTTTTCATTTTGTATTTGTACATATGTTCACAACCGGACAGTTTGTGTATCGGAACCGGACAGTTTTATCTTATATGAAAACAAGTAAAATGCTGTTTGTTAGCGCGTTGTTGGATGTGGCACAGGGATTGTCTATCATTAAGTAAATCATTCATTAATAATTAAAAAATAAAAAATAGAGCCATGAAAACTTTAGTATCAAGATCAGCAAAAACGTATTCACGCAAACAAACGAGTTCTTACTTTGTCATGAAGATCAAGTCCAGTAGTATGATCTGGAGACAATTGTGCCAGTCTTTATAATCAAACCGAGTATCCAACCCAATAAAAAACATAACCATGAAAACTTTAGTATCAAAATCAGTAAAAGCGTATTCACGCAAACAAACGAGTTCTTACTTCGTCATGAAGATCAAATCCGGCAGTATAATTTGGAAACAGTTGTGCCAGTCACTATAATCAGGGAATTATTTTCTGAATATTGCCGGGGTGTATTGAACAATGCACCCCGGCGGTGTTTTATATCAACATGAAAATTTGAATACCAGGTCAGATTGGCAGCATTTAAATATCTTTTTTGGTCATACAATTTACCATCTCCGTTTTTCTTGCTATTTTTGGGCCTTATTTTTATATGTAAAATATCATGAGGAAGAAGATCGTAGCAGGCAATTGGAAAATGAACAAAACCCTTGCTGAAGGGGTTCAGTTGGCTAAAGATGTAAATGCCGCAGTAGAAGCTGCGGGAGTGTTGAAATGTGATGTGGTGGTTGCTCCGCCCTTTTTGCACCTTACCGAAGTAAATAAAGTGGTAGGGAAAAAAGTCAGCGTGTCGGCGCAAAACTGTGCTGCCGAAGCATCGGGAGCATATACCGGCGAAGTGTCGGCAGCCATGCTGCAAAGCGCAGGCATCCCTTACGTCATCATCGGACACTCAGAGCGCCGCACTTATTATGGGGAAACCGACGCCATCCTTGCCAAGAAAGTAACACAGGCATTGGCCAATGGTTTAAAACCGATTTTCTGCATTGGCGAAGAGTTATCGCAACGTGATAGTGGAAAATTTTTCGACGTGGTTTACCAACAGATTGAAAACGGATTGTTTAGTCTGACAGCCGACGATTTCCGGAAAATAGTCATTGCTTACGAGCCGGTTTGGGCAATTGGAACAGGCCGTACCGCCACATCGGAACAGGCTCAGGAAGTACATGCATATATCCGCAAAACCATCACTGCCAAATACGGTGAAGAAGTAGCCAACGACACAACCATTCTTTATGGCGGAAGTTGTAATGAAAATAACGCCAAGGAATTATTTTCATGTCCCGATATCGACGGTGGTCTGATTGGAGGCGCTTCATTGGTCGCAGATAAATTTATTAAGATAGTCACTTCTTTTTAATAGTGACAGGGTAACGAGCGACAAGGTGACAAGTGAAAAACGTCACCTTGTCATTCGTCACCCGTCACTCACTTTTTTATGAAACGCGAAGTCGATTTTTTGGTCATCGGGTCAGGATTGGCTGGGTTGAGTTATGCCTTGAAAGTTGCCCCGTATGGTAAGGTTTGCTTGGTAAGTAAAACTACTTTGGAAGAAACCAACACTCGTTATGCCCAGGGTGGCATCGCAGCAGTGATCGACCAAAGCGACTCGTACGAAAAACATGTCCGGGACACGCTGATTGCCGGGGATGGCCTTTGCAACGAAGATGTGGTTCGCATGGTGGTTAGGGAAGCTCCAGCACAGATCAAGCAATTGATCGAATGGGGCACCCAGTTTGACCGTACCGGCGACGGGCACTATGATCTGGCGCGTGAAGGCGGACATAGCGAACACCGGATACTTCACCATAAGGACAATACCGGATTCGAAATACAACGGGCATTGTCCGATATGGCCCGTAACCACCCGAACATTGAAATACTGGAAAACCATTTTGCTGTAGATATCATTACACAGCATCACCTTGGGAAATTAGTAAAGCGTTACCTTTCGGATATCGAATGCTACGGGGCTTACCTGATGGATATCAAGACCCATAAAACCTTTGCGGCATTGGCGCGGGTTACCATGATAGCAACCGGTGGAACAGGTAACCTGTATACAACCACTACCAATCCGGAAATTGCAACAGGAGATGGTATCGCGATGGTGTATCGCGCTAAGGGAATCATCGATAACATGGAATTCATTCAATTCCACCCCACGTCGTTGTATCATCCCGGTGAAAAACCGTCGTTCCTGATCAGCGAGGCCATGCGAGGTTTTGGCGCTGTGCTGCGTACCCTTGATGGTGCGGAGTTCATGTACAAATACGATAAACGTGGTCCGTTGGCTCCGCGCGATATTGTTGCACGTGCTATCGACAGCGAAATGAAGGTACGCGGCGACGATTATGTGTACCTTGATGCGACAGCTACACCGCATGAAGAATTGAAGAACCACTTCCCAAACATCTATGAAAAATGTTTGAGTATTGGCATTGATATTACTAAAGACTATATTCCTGTAATTCCTGCGGCCCACTACCAATGCGGAGGAATCCGGGTGGATATGCATGGTCACAGTAGTATTAACCGGTTATATGCGGCAGGCGAAACGACTTGTACCGGGCTTCATGGAGCAAACAGGCTTGCTTCCAATTCGTTATTGGAGGCTATTGTGTATGCCAACAATGCCGCGATGGATGCTGTTGCTCATTTTCAGGAATACAACATTCCCGGAAATATCCCTGATTGGAATACGGAAGGGACGGCGCATCCCGAAGAAATGGTGCTCATTACGCAAAATTACAAGGAATTGCAGCAAATCATGAGCAATTACGTGGGTATTGTCCGTTCCAATCTGCGGTTGAAACGGGCGATGGACCGGCTTCAGATCATTTATGACGAAACCGAGGCTTTATACGCCAAAACAACCCTTTCGGTCAAGCTTTGTGAGTTGCGCAATACCATTAATGCCGCCTATTTGGTGATCAAAAGCGCACAGGCGCGCCGTGAAAGCATTGGATTGCATTACACGATCGACTATCCGCATTCGCGATTTCCTTATCAGGAATAAATGAGCGATAGGGATCGTGAAGAAAATCAGCAAACAATAATTGATCTGATTAAGACATTGTACTTTCTGACTATCTTTGTCCCCGTATGGATCGGACAAAAATGACGGATATTTCGGACGCGGACAACCTTATATCTCCTGATGAAGATTTGCAGGATGAAGGTGGTGAGCTTTATGAACACTATCACTGGATCGTGGATAAGGGGCAATCGCCTTTGAGGATTGATAAGTTTATCACTTGCCGGATCGAAAATGCTTCACGTACCAAGGTGCAGGCTGCCGCTGATGCCGGAAACATACTGGTTAACAAGCGTGCTGTAAAGTCCAACTACAAGGTGAAACCTTTGGACGAGATATCGGTGGTCATGGCACGTCCGCCGCGCGGATTGGTTATTATTCCGGAGGATATTCCTTTAAATATTGTTTATGAAGACGATCATCTGATCGTGATCGACAAGGAGGCTGGAATGGTCGTGCATCCGGGTCACGGTAACTATACCGGAACGCTGGTTAATGCATTGACTTTTTACCTGAAAGATTTACCATTGTTTCAAACAGGCGAAATGCGTCCCGGGTTGGTGCATCGTATCGATAAGGATACGTCGGGTATTATTGTAGTGGCTAAGACGGAACGGGCGCTTAATCATTTGGCCCGCCAGTTTTTCGAACATACTATCGAACGCAAATACCTGGCGTTGGTGTGGGGCAATCTGGCTGAAGATACGGGAACCATTACCGGTAATATAGGGCGTAACCCAAAAGATCGCATGCAGATGTGGGTATTCGATGACGGGTCAGACGGGAAGCATGCCGTGACACACTATCGTGTGGTCGAGCGTCTGGGATACGTTACTCTTGTGGAATGTCAACTTGAAACCGGACGCACACATCAAATCCGGGTACATTTCCGTCACATGGGGCATCCATTGTTTAACGATAGCCGGTATGGAGGCGATCAAATCCTGCGCGGAACGACATTTACCAAATATAAACAATTTGTCAATAATTGTTTTACCATACTTCCCCGTCAAGCGCTTCATGCCAAATCGCTAACTTTCAGTCATCCTGAAACAGGGAAACGCATGTTTTTCGATTCGGAATTGCCGAAGGATATGACAGATGTTATCGAAAAATGGCACAGATACATAGAAACAAGAAATCTCGAGCAAGAATAGGTGATTGACAGGGAATAAAGAAATGTTCTCCACTTCGTTTTTACTATCAAAAATGTGAACCTAATGCGCTTCGAAAATGTTAAATATGTTAAAAATGTCTAAATATTTTATGCAAGTAAAGTAATTAATGTAATTTGCATCGTTTTTCGATTTGAAAATAGAATCTATCCGAGCTATTATTTAGATAACACATTCACATATTTTCCGCCAGTTTTATCGGAATGGTTTCTTGATAAGGGGTACTACATGGGAGAAAGATGAATAAACCAGGGTAAATGCCTTTATCGGACAGATGGATTAAATCATGTAAATTTAAAAGGATTATCATCATGAAAAGACGAGATTTTATCACAAAAAGTATAGGCGCCGGTGTTGCTGCCGGTGCGGGTTTTTCGCTGCTTTCGTTGGAAGAAGCATTCGGGGGAAGCATTTCTAATCCTCATGCACCCTATGATTTGGTGGCAGTGATGGGAGGCGAGCCTGTGGAGATGTTCGAAAAAGGCATTGCGGCATTGGGAGGAATGGGTAAATTTGTAAAAGCAGGGCAAACAGTTGTTGTGAAGCCCAACATCGGCTGGGATAGGGTGCCGGAATTGGGAGCCAATACCAATCCCGAACTGGTGGCTAAAATTATCCAGCATTGCTTTTCGGCAGGAGCTAAGGACGTATTTGTGTTTGACCATACCTGCGACAACTGGCAAAAATCATATGCATCAAGCGGTATCGAAAAGGCTGCGAAAGATGCCGGGGCAAAAGTGGTGAGTGGTGATACTAAAAGTTATTATAAGCCGGTAGACATACCCAAGGGTAAATCCTTGAAAGAAACAACGGTGCATGAAATGATACTGAACTGCGATGTGTTCATCAATGTTCCTGTATTGAAGCACCATGGCGGAGCACAAGTTTCGTTTGCCATGAAGAACCTGATGGGTATTGTATGGGATCGTGGATACTGGCACAAGAATGATCTCCAACAATGTATCGCCGATATGGTTTCATACCGTAAGCCCGACCTGAATATTATCGACGGATATCGTGTTATAAAAAGAAACGGCCCTAAAGGGGTATCTGCGAGTGATGTATCACTTGAAAAATCACAGATTTTGTCTACCGACATTGTTGCTGCCGATGCTGCCGCTGCAAAAATTTTCGGTAAGGAACCCGCATCTATTGGTCACATTAAGATCGCCAATGATATGGGTTTGGGACAAATGGATATCTCTAAGCTGAATATTAACAGAATTAAAGTCTAAAATGGTGACGGGTGACGAAATGGCGACTTGTCACATGTCACCCGTCACTCGTCACCATTTCGTCACTAAAAAATGCAGCGTTATTTAAAGCCGATCCGTGTCGCAGTTTCCATAGCCATGTTGGTTGCTATAGGATTTCTGTTTTTGGATTTTAGTAGCTCAGTACCGGTTACATGGTTCCATCGCCTCACCTGGTTGCAGTTTGTTCCTTCTGTTCTTAGTTTTGTGAATACACTGGGGCATGGGTTAGCATTGACGGCGTATGGTTTTTTGGCTGTCTTGGTGTTAACATTGCTTTTCGGACGTGTTTACTGTTCCTATATCTGTCCCTTGGGGATTTTTCAGGATGTAGTTAACTGGATTTCGAAAAAAACACGTACCAAAAAGAAAACAAGATTTCGTTTTGCTCCTCCGAAAACCTGGGTACGTTATTCCATACTTGTTATCGCATGTTTGTCATTACTTACGGGTAGTATTTTTCTGATAAATATATTAGATCCGTACAGTAATTTCGGACGTTTTGCATCCGATTTTTTCCGTCCACTTTATGTAGTTGGTAATAACCTACTGGTAATGGCTTTCGAAGCAGTGGGTTGGTATGTATTGTATCCTGTGAAAGTTGCCAAAACCGATCCTTATGCCTTGATTGTCCCAGTGGCGATGTTTGCATTGGTCATCTGGTTCTCGTTTCGGAAAGGCCGGTTTTATTGCAATGCGGTCTGTCCGGTAGGAACTCTTCTTGGACTAATCTCAAAGGTGTCGCTCTTTAAAATCAGGATTGACCAGGCAGGTTGTAACCAATGTGGGCAATGTATGTTTGCTTGCAAATCACAATGCATTGACGTAAAACAACAAAACGTAGATTTTAGTCGCTGTGTCGGATGTGGCAATTGCTTGAACGCATGCGATAAAGATAGTATTCGCTATTCCCTGGCGTCCGCCAAAGAACCTAAAATACGGAAAGCCGACACCTCAAAACGTAAATTTGTTGCAGGAAGCCTGCTTTTCATGGCTGCTCTCAGCGGATTATCTGTTGATGTGATGGCGCAGAACCGCAAACGTAGGAGAGGGGAGGGGCAACACGAAAACGGTAGCGATAGAGGAGAAGGACAACATAAAAAAGGAAGCGGTATCGGCACAGGTAAAGAGGTGGTGATAAAAGAACATACTGTGAGCCCTCCCGGGTCACTGGCCCTTGAACATTTTACCGATGCCTGTACTGCTTGCCATTTGTGTGTCAGTGCGTGCCCTACCGGTGTCCTTAAACCGTCGTTCCTCGAATATGGATTTTTCGGGTTGATGCAACCCTATATGGATTACCATACCAGTTTTTGTAATTTCGAATGTGTAAAATGTACTGAAGTTTGTCCCAATAAGGCCATTTTTCCGTTAACGGTGGAAGAAAAGATTGTGACGCAGATCGGTAAGGTACGTTTCATCAAACACAATTGCATCGTACACACTGACGAGACTTCGTGCGGATCATGTTCCGAACATTGTCCTACCCAGGCAGTCAAAATGGTGCCCTATAAAGGAGAATTGACTATTCCCGAAGTGAATACCGATATTTGTGTGGGATGCGGGGCATGTGAATATGCCTGTCCGGTGACTCCATATAAGGCTATTATAGTTGATGGTAACCTGATACACCAGATTGCACAAAAACCCAAAGAAGAAAAATTGGAGGATGCCCCGTTGGAAGATTTTCCATTTTAAAACGAAATTTCCTCTTCAATCTGTTTTTCCACCTAATAAATAAAGGTGGGATTATAAGATTGTTACCATTTTTGCTAAGGTATTTATTAAATAATACTACACATTTATTAACAAAAATTAACAAGCCGGTAGTTCATATTTGGAAAAAGGATTGTACTTTTAACCGTTTTTTCAAGAGCCGTGTGCGCACACGGCAAAAAATAATTCATATTATAATACAAAAGATGAAGGTAATTGTTTCTTACATTTTGGTGTTAGTTATGCTGGCTGGATGTTCCGGTGGCGGAGCTAAAGACGGTTGGGTTACGCTGTTTAACGGGAAAGATCTCTCCGGGTGGGTACAACGTAACGGCCAGGCAGAGTACAAAGTAGAAAACAAAGAAATAGTGGGCGTTTCGAAACCCGATACACCAAATAGTTTCCTTTGTACAGAAAAAGAATATGGTAATTTTATTCTTGAATTGGAATTGAAAGTCGATACGGCGCTTAATTCGGGCATTCAAATTCGCAGCCATAGCCTTCCGGAATATAAGGACGGTCGCGTACATGGCTATCAGGTGGAAATCGATCCGTCGAAACGCGGATGGAGTGGCGGTATTTACGATGAGGGACGTACTGGTTGGCTTTATCCGGTAACGCCATATAATCCGGCAGCTGTTAAAGCCTTCAAAAATAATGAATGGAATCTTTATCGTATCGAAGCCATCGGCAACAACATCAAGACATGGGTTAACGGTATCCCAACAGCTGATTTGCTGGTTGATTTGGATGCTTCCGGTTTTATTGCGTTGCAGGTACATTCGGTTAATGTGAAGTCAAAACCCTGGACCAATGGAACCACTGTTTGTTGGCGCAATATACGCATCATGACCGAAAATTTGGAAGCCAACCGCAAAACCGATACTCCACCGATCAAGCAGGTCAATGTTATTCCCAACACACTTAGTGATCAGGAAAAAGCTGAAGGTTGGACACTTCTTTTCGATGGAAAATCTACCGATAAATGGCGTAAGTCTATGCAGGAAACATTTCCCGATCATGGTTGGGTAGTCAGTAATGGAGCATTGGAAGTTCTCCCGAGAGCCGAAGGCGGTGGTGGCGGTGATATTGTAACAAAAGAACAATTCGCTGATTTTGAAATTATGTTTGATTTTAAACTTTCGGAAGGAGCCAACAGTGGTTTAAAGTATTACGTAACTGAGAATGTTTATGGTAAAGGCACCTTAGGACTTGAATATCAAGTATTGGATGATGCCGTTCATCCCGATGCCAAGATGGGTAAGGATGGCAACCGTACATTGTCATCATTGTACGATCTGATACCCGCACGAGGCAAACGGTTTAACGGTATCGGACAATGGAATACAGGACGGGTGGTAGCTAAAAATAATCATGTCGAACATTGGCTCAACGGGTTTAAGGTACTCGAATATGAACGCGGGAGCGCTGCATACAGACAATTGGTAAAAGAAAGCAAATTTAAGGATATGAAGAACTTTGGTGAAGCAGCCCAGGGTAATATCCTGTTACAGGATCATGGTGATCGTGTTTGGTACCGGAACATTAAAATCAGGAAATTATAATTTTAATTTGATACCTTTTGAAGATAAAAAGGCATATTTATTCATTTTATATCAACCAAAATAATGGAAAACAGAAGAGATTTTCTTAAAAAAGTATCGGCTGGGTCAGCAGCCATGGCTATCGGAGGCGTAGGACTTGGCCTGAGCGCCAAAAGTTACGGGCAAGTGTTGGGCGCCAATGACAAGATTCGTGTGTGTATTGTAGGTTATTCCGATCGTTTCAGGGGTTCCTTGTTTCCTTGTTTCATGAATCATGCCAAGGCGCTGAATTTCGAATTTGTTGGCGTTTCCGACATTTGGAGTCGTCGTCGCGAAGACTGTAAAGCTTTTCTCAAGGAAAAAGCGGGATTGGATATTGCAGTGTATCGCAACAACGAGGAGATGTACGAAAAAAATGCCCTTGATGCTGTTATTATCAGTACGGCAGACTTTCAGCATGCCATGCACCTGACGGAAGCTGCAAAAGCAAAGAAAGATGCATATTGCGAAAAACCACTCGGCGAAACGATGGACGATGTCAACGAGACACTCAAAGCCTGCAAAGCCAACAACACTGTGGTGCAGATAGGTTCGCAGCGGCGTAGTACACCTAACTATCATGCAGCCAATGACTTTATTAAGTCGGGAAAATTTGGTGATATTGTGATGGTGGAAATGTGCTGGAACGTCAATCAGCCGGGAAGATGGCGTCGTGTAGAAACGTGCAAGCAAATCAGAAAAGAAGACACTGACTGGGCACGTTATCTGATGAACCGTCCGAAGGTGGATTGGGATCCACGCAAGTATCTTGAATTCAGATTATTTTGGCCTTATTCGTCGGGGATACCCGGTCAATGGATGGCGCACCAGATCGATACGGTACACTGGTTTACCGGATTAGCGTACCCGCGCAGCGTATCAGCCAATGGCGGTATTTACCAATGGAAAGATGGTCGTACCAATGCCGATACGCTTACGGCTGTGTTCGATTATGGACCATTTAACGATAAAACTAAAGGATTTCAGGTGGTATATTCGTCGCGTTTTAGCAACTCTGCAGGCGGAACCAAGGAATTGTATTATTCCAATGCTGGTATGCTGAACTTGGACACCAACGAAATTACGCCCAACGGCGGATTACGCGAAAAAGAAGCGGCCTCAATGGGTCTGAAAGAAAATCTCTTGATACCATCGACTTTATCGGTAGTAGAACCCGTAACCACTGACGCCAATACGGGTGGCGACAAGTCAACCTCGGCGCACATGCGTAATTGGATGGAATGTGTAAGAGCCAAGAATGTGGCAACTAACGCACCCATTGAAGCAGGATATAGCCATACCATTGCTTGCGCAATGGCCAATGCTGCTTATCGTACCGGACAACGCGTAACGTACGATGCACAAAAGCAACAAATTATGGCTGGAGGTAAAGTGTTTAAATATTAATTGGTTATTTGTAGATAAGCAGATGGTTAATCTGTCTGCTTGTCTGCTTTTTTCATCATTTGTTTGTATGAAATCATTTTTGAAAACATTTGTTTTAGGTACAGTGGTTTTGAGTTTTGTGGCATGCGGAAGTACTCCGAAAGGTGTCGAAATCATTCCGGACGATGCACAAAAAAAAGTGGATATCCTGTATGACGGGAAACTTTTCACTTCGTACATTTATCCGTCCGATCTTGAGAAACCTGTCCTGTATCCTATCTACACAGCAAAAGGGACCGTTATTACACGTGGTTTTCCGCGCGATCCCCGTCCCAATGAACGGGTTGATCATCCGCATCATGTCGGATCGTGGCTTAATTTTGGGGATGTTAATGGCTTGGATTTCTGGAATAATTCGTATGCAGTTCCGGCAGATAAAAAACCCGGTTATGGTTCCATCCGTCACCGCAATGTGGTGAACACTGAAAATGGACCGGATAAAGGAGTTTTAACGATCGCTGCAGACTGGATCGATTACACTGGGAAAATCCTGTTGAAAGAAGAAACCAAATTCGTGTTCAGCGGCAAGGGCGACTGGCGTACTATTGAACGTACTACCAAGCTTACGGCGCAACAGGATACGGTGACCTTCACCGACAACAAAGAAGGGTTTATTGCCATTCGCATGGACAGGGCTTTTGAAGAGCCTTCGGATAAACCGGAAATCTTTCTCGACACCAACGGTAATCCGACCGAGGTAAAGGCGATGAACAATGAGGGCGTAAATGGGGTATATCGGAATAGTGAAGGCTTGGAAAAAGGAGCTGTATGGGGAAAACCAACCAAATGGGTTGTCTTATCGGCAGAGAAAGCCGGCGAAAAAATATCCGTAGCTATTCTCGATCACAAAAATAATCCCGGTTATCCGGCACATTCGCATGCAAGGGGTTATGGTTTGTTCTCGACCAACAACCTTGGTAGCCATGTTTTCGACAATAATGCGCCTGTACTTGTGCTTAAGTTGAAACCCGGTGAATCGACTACTTTCAACCATATGATTATTGTGAAAACAGGTGGTTTTGCCTCAGACGAAGAATTGAATCAAAAATTTGCCCAGTTTAATCAATAGAGATAAAAAGGGTATGAATTATAAATACTTGCACCTTTCGGGCAAGTATTTTTTTTGCTTATGTTAGTTGTTTAAATTTTGCCGTGTTTTACCACAAAACACAAAGAAGCCAAATTTTTCGTGCTTTTGTGGCTGCTTATAGACATTATTATTTTAAATTTTTCGGTATAGGCGTTTAAAGCTCACTAATTATTTTTTTAATTTTCTGCGGATTGGCTCGAATTTAATCATTCTGCAAATTAGGTTGTCAAAAACAGTATCCATGTGGTTGCGTCTATTGTATCTGTAATGGTATTCA
>JAVBNI010000086.1:0-7345 GCA_031551645.1 Bacteroidales bacterium
AGATAACGATAACAGGCATTTTCTTCCGGAAATCGCTCATAAAAATATATAGAATTAACCCCCATAAATCGATCTCTTGTGCCCATGCTACAAAGGTAGCATCATTTTTTAATTAGTGCGCACTAAGCGCCTATACCGATCATTTTATTATTCGAATTCCATGAATGAATATTTCCCATCGCAACAATTACGTTATTGTCCGTATTGTGGCGCTGATGCTTTTCGTCCCGGTAAGGAAAATTACCTGCAATGCGGTGTTTGCGGACGAAAGTTTTTTATTAACGCGTCTGCAGCCGTGGCATGTGTTATTGTTAATCCGCGTGGAGAAATTCTGCTGACCCGTCGCAAGTTCGAACCGGCCAAAGGGATGCTTGATTTGCCGGGTGGTTTTGTCAACATCGACGAAAAAGCTGAAGATGCTGTGCGTCGTGAAATTCACGAGGAATTGAATTTGAAAGTGGACTCCATGCAATATATCTGTACCACGACCAATCGTTATCTGTATGGCGGCATTGTATATTTCACGCTCGACTTGGGCTTTAAATGTTTAGTCTCTGATTTTTCTGTCATGCAAGCTGCCGATGATGTGGACGGTTATGTTTTCCTGTCGCCCGGGGACATTGATTTACAACAAATTTGTTTTCAGTCCATCCGTGATATTGTCCAAACATATCTGTCCTTTTTGTAGTAATTTAACTTGAATTGCATATTCCTATCTTTGCTAATTCGTCGGGATTGATTTACTTTGCATCTTCTGATAGATGATCTTATGATATTGCTGTCGTCTTTTCTTTCGCTTCGTATCACCGACATCATAGATATCCTGTTCGTGGCATATCTGTTGTATCAGTTGTATATGATTACAAAGGATACCTTGGCCATCAATATCTTTATCGCCATTTTCGGGATTTTCCTGTTTTGGCTATTGGTGAAAGCGTTGAAAATGGAACTGACAAACGCCATTTTGCAACAAGTATTCAGTGTGGGGGCTGTTGCATTGGTTGTCTTGTTCCAACCCGAAATACGCCGATTTCTGGTTAATTTGGGTACCAGATATCGAACACATCACAGGTGGCGGTTAGATAAGCTTTTTTCTTCCGACTCGGATGCTGTTCCTACAGTGAAGATCAAATCTATTGCCCAGGCATGTATTCATATGAGTGAGTCAAAAACAGGCGCACTGATTGTTATTACACGTACCACTTCGCTTAGTGTATATGGTGAAACCGGCGATATCCTGGATGCCAATACTTCGAGCCGGTTGTTGGAAAATATTTTTTTTAAGAATAGCCCGTTGCACGATGGAGCGGTTATTATACAGAAAGACAAGATATATGCGGCACGCTGTATCCTGCCTGTATCCGAAAGCCGCAACCTGCCTGCCAATCTGGGGTTGCGCCACCGTGCAGCATTGGGTGTGACTGAAAATACCGATGCTTTAGCCGTTATTGTGTCCGAAGAAACCGGTAATATTTCCATAGCCGACCACGGAATTATTTACGAAAATCTCTCAAAAAATGAATTGATCCAGAATCTCGAGAAACTTCTGACAACAGACTAATAAATTGAGAATTGAAAGTTGAAAATTGAAAATTAACTCCGTTTGCCTTGATGATTGGCAGTCTCTGGAATAAATAATTGATTTAAGCGTTAAATGATATTGTCGGGTATTTATTGCTTCATTTGCTGGTAAAAAATCTATTTGTTTGTAAAATTATTGAGTTTCAGTATTGTGAAAAAATATTTATCTTTTTTTGAACATCAACACCCTTTAAGTCAATTAATAACATATAGTCTCTTTGTTATTCGACATTGAAATATAATTAAAATCTGTAATTTTATCCCGAAATAAATTCTAAGCATGGCTGATTCGTCAAATCCGTTTAACAGCATAAGGGCTTCGAAAGTGATTCTTCCTATCATCATCGGATTGGGAGTGGTAGCATTTATGTTTGCGAGGGAATTTGATCCACGGGCTTTCGACAGTATGGTGTTCTCCTGGCGTTCGGTGCTATTTCTTTTCCTTGCCTGCTTGTTGATGATGTCGCGAGATTTGGGCTATGTGATTCGTATCAGAATATTGACATACAATCAATTGAGCTGGAAACAGGCATTCCGGGTGATTATGCTTTGGGAATTTACTTCGGCAGTGACGCCCTCGGCAGTTGGCGGAACGAGTATTGCTATCCTGTTTCTCAATAAGGAAGGAATTAGCCTCGGTCGCAGTTCATCGGTAGTGTTGGCAACTTCGTTTCTCGATGAGTTGTATTTCATTATTATGTTCCCTATTCTGCTTCTGATTGTAAATGTGAATACCCTTTTTGCTATCGGTGGTGAAACATCCTATTTGAATGAATTTTTCTGGTTTGCAGTTGTCGGGTATTCCCTCAAACTGGCCTATACACTGGTAGTCAGTTATGGATTGTTTATCAATCCCCGGGGATTGAAATGGCTATTGTTGCAGGTTTTTCGTTTACCTTTTTTACGACGTTGGCGACATAATATTAATGAGGCTGGTTACGAAATTATATCCAGTTCAAAAGAATTGGTACACAAACCATTTTCATTCTGGTTGAAGGCATTTGGCGCTACATTCTTTTCATGGACCTCACGTTACTGGGTGGTTAATATGATCTTGCTGGCATTTTTCGTCCTGCCGAAATTCGGGCAGCATTTTCTGATTTTTGCACGTCAATTGGTGATGTGGATTATGCAGTTGATTGCACCTACGCCCGGAGGTAGTGGTTTTGCCGAATATATTTTCACACGTTATCTGGGAGATCTGATCCCGGTGAGTGATACCGTTATTGCTGGATCGGTGGCTATTGCACTGGCATTGATATGGCGGCTGATCAGTTATTATCCTTATCTGATTGTGGGAGCTTTCATTGTTCCCAAGTGGATCAAGGATAAATTCATCGTTAAATAATTTGCCATTCGCTGATGAATGTTGGTTTGTTTTTCGGTTCGTTTAATCCCATACATGTCGGACATTTAGCAATTGCCAACTATATGCTTGTATACACGGAAATGCAGCAATTATGGTTTGTGATTAGTCCGCATAACCCGTTTAAAAAACAGCAAACTCTTTTGTCGGAATCCAATCGTTTGCACTTGGTAAATCTGGCTATTGAAGGGCATATGCAATACAAGGCGAGCGATATTGAGTTTAAGATGCCCCGTCCGTCATATACCATCGATACTTTGGTACGCCTTTCGGAAAAATATCCCCAGAATAATTTTTCCCTTATCATGGGTTCGGATAACCTGGACTCATTCCGTAAATGGAAAAACAGCGAAGCCATTGTAGCCAATTATCACCGGTACATTTATCCGCGCCCTGGGACTCCACAGCGTTTACTCGAAAATATCCCAAATGCTACCTTAGTGAATGCCCCTTTGATGGATGTTTCGTCGTCCTTTGTCAGGCAGGCGATTGGTGAAGGTCGCGATGTCCCGTTCTTTCTGCCGGCTGCAGTGTATCAATACATAAAGGATATGCATTTCTATGAAAAATAAATACCTTTGCCATGTTTATTATAAAAAATCGTTAACAATAATCGATTTATTTGAAACTTCGCAGATGATTGTTCGTAAACATTTTCAATGATTTTGTAGTTTAAAACATCACTGTTGTGTGGTACTCACAAACAGAAATAATAATATAACACGTGTAAAATGAGTAAAGTATTAGTAACAGGCGGAACCGGTTTTATTGGCTCGCATACGGTTGTGGAACTGATTAACGGAGGTTATGAGGTGGTGATTGTCGATAATTTGTCGAATTCCAAGATTGGCTCACTCGATGGTATCGAAAAGATTACAGGCGTACGGCCGGCTTTTGAGCAGATAGATTTGCGCGATAAAGATAAAGTCGAAACCATGTTGAAAAAGCATAACAATATAGATGCTATTATCCATTTTGCTGCATATAAAGCCGTGGGCGAATCGGTAGCGCAACCTTTGAAGTATTACCGCAATAATCTGGTTTCGCTGATTAACCTTTTGGAGTTAATGCCCCAATATTCGATTGAAAATTTGGTCTTTTCGTCATCGTGTACCGTATACGGACAACCCGAAAAATTACCGGTCACCGAACAGGCTCCTATACAGGTGGCTACTTCGCCATATGGCAATACCAAACAGATTTCGGAGGAAATCATCCGGGACACTGTTGCCGCCTCAAAAAATATCAAGACCATTGCGCTGCGTTATTTCAATCCCATCGGGGCGCATCCGTCGGCTTTGATTGGCGAATTGCCGGTTGGAGTTCCCAATAACCTGGTTCCGTTCATCACGCAAACAGCTATTGGTATCCGTGAACAGCTCAGTGTTTTTGGCGACGATTACAATACACCCGACGGCTCGTGTATCCGCGATTATATTCATGTGGTGGACTTGGCCAAGGCACATGTGGTAGCTGTTCGTCGGTTAATTGAAAATAAAAATAAAGCCAATTTAGAGATGTTCAATCTTGGTACAGGTCGTGGCGTTTCGGTTTTGGAACTGGTACATACTTTTGAAAAAGTAACAGGTATTAAACTCAATTATAAAATTGTAGAACGCCGTCCGGGCGATGCCGAACAGGTGTGGGCCGATACAACTTTTGCCAATCATGAATTAGGCTGGAAGGCGGAAAGTACGCTTGAGGATACGCTTCTCTCAGCTTGGGACTGGGAAAAGTACTACAAAGAAAGCGGAGGGTGGAAATAATTTAATATTGAATAGAATAAATTGTCACTCATAACTCATAATTTCATAACAGAATAAACATGAATCAGAACAATTATTGTGTGATTATGGCAGGCGGTGTGGGAAGTCGTTTCTGGCCGTTGAGTCGCATGAACAATCCCAAACAGTTTCTGGACATCATGGGTGTTGGTAAAACACTCATCCAACAGACTTTCGACCGGTTTAGCAAAATTGTGCCGCGCGAAAACATTATTATTGTCACCAACGAAATATACAAGGACATTACCATCGAACAGTTGGAAATCGATGAAAGGCAAGTATTGCTCGAACCTATGCGCAAAAATACCGCGCCATGTATCGCATATGCTAATTTCCGCATTCTGAAAGAAAACCCGAATGCAAATATCATTGTAGCCCCATCGGATCATTTAGTGACCAACGAAGCAGAATTTTTACGGATAGCTCAGCAAGGTCTTGACTTCACGGCAGCCAATAACGTGTTGTTGACGATCGGGATCAAACCCAGTCGTCCGGATACGGGCTATGGTTATATCCAGATATCGGGCGAACCTTCGGAAATAGAATTACCTAAAGCCAATCTGAAAAGGGTAAAGACCTTTACCGAAAAGCCGGAAATGAAAATGGCAAAGGTTTTCTATGAAAGCGGTGAATTTTTCTGGAACTCAGGAATGTTCTTCTGGTCGTTGTCATCCATCATGCATGCTTTCGACAATTATATGCCGGGTATCAACAATCTTTTCCAGAACGAAATTGATAAGTTGGGCACACCCATGGAAATGGATGTTGTTCGCGATATTTATGCGCAATGTAAGAGTATTTCCATCGATTACGCCGTAATGGAAAAAGCAGACAATGTATATGTACTTTGTGCCGATTTCGGATGGTCGGATATCGGGACATGGGGATCATTGTATGCCAACCAGAAAAAAGACCGGGATCGGAATGCAGTAGTAGGCAACAATGTATTCCTTTACGATACGAAGGATTGCGAAATCAATATTCATCCACATAAACTGGCAGTGATACAAGGTCTGGAAGATATGATCGTAGTACAAACGGACGATGTATTGTTGATTTGTAAAAAAGAGGATGAACAACGAATCAAAGATTTCGTCAATAATGTGAAACTGGAAAGAGGAGAAGATTATATTTAATTTACAGGGTATTGAGACTGGTAAGTACCATACAAGATATAATCGACGCTTTTGATATTTGTTTATGCCTGATTTATCGCGCTTTGATACATTTATCATTAACCATTTATCATTGATCATTACTTAATACCGATCTTAATATCCTTATTGTTTATTCAGAATGACCGATTTAACCACTGTTTTAAAACAACAATTGATAGAAGCCTTGAACCTGGAGGATATGACGCCCGACGATATCGATACGGAAGCGCCGTTATTTGGTGACGGATTAGGGCTTGACTCTATTGATGCCCTTGAAATCATTCTTATGCTCGAAAAGCATTATGGAATACGGATCGATAACCCCAGCGAAGGAAAAAGTATTTTCTATTCTGTAAAAACTCTTGCCGGTTATATTGAGCAAAACCGTAATCGGGAGAACTAAAAAAATCCGTATACAATAATCCGCTTGGAAAAACGTTTTCACATACAATCATAACTGTAGACGAGTCAATGTATAAATCGTCATTGCGCACTTTGAAAAGTTATTGTAATTTTGATTTTTACAAAAGCAATCAGATTTTTTGAAACAGCCCGTTTGTATCATATTATTATTTTTTTGTTTTTTTGGTGTGTCGGCTCAGGAACGCAGTACCAGAAAAAAAATCATGTATTACCAGCACCATGACGAAAAGCCTATTCACTTTGGTTTTTGTTTGGGCCTAAATGTAATGGATTTTACGATTACGCCTTCTTATGAAAGCTATCAAACCGATTCGCTGCTGGCCAATGTTACTGCGTTATCAACCGGGTTTCATATTCAGGCAGTTTCGGCATTACGTATCAGCGATCATTTGGAGTTGAGGTTTTTACCAGGAGTTGCCTTTGGGGAACGGCACCTGATGTTCTATCGCAATGACGAGCTATACGATGACAAACAAAAGCTCGAATCCAGTTATATCGAATTGCCTATATTGCTTAAATACAAATCAAAACGTATCAATAATTATCGTGGGTATCTTGTCGGAGGATTCAATCCGCGTTTCGATTTAGCCAAGACCTATCGTGAGGAAGACGGAGTATATATGGATTTGAAACTGAATGATATCTGCTACGAGTTAGGTGGCGGGTTTGATTTTTATTTCCCATATTTCAAACTTTCCATTGAATTGCGTGGTTCATGGGGAATGTTCAATGTGCTCAATAACAGGGCTACTTCACATCCGGAATTTCAAAATGCCATTAATAAACTGCGATCGTCAGTATATCTACTCTCATTTTATATTGAATAGATTGTTGCTACTCCTAACCCGGACAATCCGGAACCAAAAAGGAAAAAGCATATCTTTGTATATGGACATATTGACCACCACCTATAAATCAGGCATCAATTTCAGTATATCCTGTTACGACAGGTTGATACTGACAGGAAGCCTTCCGGAAATCAGTTACAGTCAAGGCATCACCAGTTACTTTTATCAAAAAGGTATCAGGATCTT
>JAVBNI010000040.1:0-10860 GCA_031551645.1 Bacteroidales bacterium
ATCGTCCCGAAGGGATAACTGAAAACAACATCTCACACGCAGTAATGTGTCAAAGCACGGAACCGCCTTGGTACCGAACGGTATGCCGGGTGGTGTGGGAGGTCGAAACGGGAAATAATCCCGTTTCTCCTACCCGATTAATTCATCTGTATATTTTAAACACCTGTTTGAAAATAAAATTTGTATTCAATCTGGGAATTGAACCGCTCATCATGATTAACTCTTGATACATAATCAACGTTTCTACTTTTATGTGCAAAGTTTGTTTAATATTCAATCATTGATGATCAATATTCAATTACTTATCAGGCAGGTTGTCAACATTTGAATGGAATACTTGTTAATTTATTATACCCAGAAAATTAATGATTTTTTAACGTTGGAATCATACGTTGGTGAAAAAGTGGCACAAATTTGGCATAGAAGATTCACATCATTGAAAAGTAAAGTAATTATATCATAATGTCTAAAATTAAACGTATTGGCGTATTAACGTCAGGGGGCGATGCTCCGGGAATGAATGCAGCAATCCGTGCAGTGACCCGTGCCGGCATTAACAACGACCTTGAAGTATTCGGGATCAAAAGAGGCTATGAAGGAATGATTGAAGGTGATATCATCCCAATGGATTCCGAAACCGTAAGCGGGATTATTCAAACAGGTGGGACATTTTTGTTGACAGCACGCAGCAAGCGATTTCGCGACTTTGAAGGTCGTCAGGAAGCGTATGAGCAGTTGAAACGTTTCGGGATCGATGCAGTCGTGGTAATCGGCGGCGACGGTTCGTTTACGGGTGCCAATTTGATGGCAAGCGAATTTGATGTCTCGTTTATCGGTATTCCGGGAACCATTGATAACGACTTGTATGGAACGGATTACACCATTGGATTTGACACAGCATTGAATACTGTAGTAGAAGCCGTCGACAAGATTCGTGACACAGCCAGTTCGCACAACAGGATTTTCTTTGTAGAGGTGATGGGACGCGAAGCCGGTTTTGTGGCAATCAATAGCGGTATCGCTTGTGGTGCGGAAATAGTCATGATACCCGAAGAGAAAAACCAGATTGAAAAAGCACGTAAATTCCTGGCAGAACGCGCCCGTAAAAATAAATCAAGTATTATCCTTGTCGCCGAGGGATTAGAGGAAGGTAGCACCATGGAAATTGCTGAGATTCTGAAACCCGAATTCCCCCAGTTTGACATGCGCGTATCCATACTTGGGCATATACAACGTGGAGGTTCTCCCAGTGCAAAAGACCGTGTAATTGCCAGTCGCATGGGCGCTGCAGCTATCGATGCATTACTCGATAATCAGAAATGTATCATGATTGGCTTAGTGAATGACGAAATTGTTCAAGTGCCACTAAATAAAACAGTCAAGTTACATAAAGGCATCGACCAGGATCTTATTAACCTTGCAGAAGGCATTTCTACTTTTGGACCACCCAAATAAGTAATGGTTAATGGTAAATGATAAATGACGTCTGCCTAAATGAACTCGCTCAAGCTATTCAGGCAGGCAAACGTAGATAATCCTTTAAGCAAATATCAAAAACGTCGAACATATCTTGCAGAGTACTCAATCAGATGATTTTGTAACTCATGATATTGGGCGCCAACTTCCTACGTGAGCGCTTTTTTTATTTATATCAAATTGTCATGCCGTTTGCGCAAACGGAAAGAATTTTATTACTCCGTGTGCGCAAACGACATAAAAACTAAAAGTATATCAACATTCTTGTTACAAAATTATCCCATTTTATATGACAATAAAGTATCTTTGCAGATATAAAGTAACCATATGCAAAAGATAATTATCTCTACCGAGAATGCCCCCAAAGCCATCGGGCCATACAGTCAGGCAATTGAAACGAATGGCATGTTGTTCATTTCAGGGCAGATACCCATCGATCCCCAAACCGGGAAAATAGTGGAAGGTGGGATCGTAGAACAGACCGAACAGGTGATGAAGAATATAGGCGCCATACTCAATGCCGCAGGTTATACCTACGTTAATGTTGTAAAATCAACCTGCCTGCTGGCCGATATGAAATATTTCAAGGAAATGAACGAAGTGTACGCCCGTTATTATCCGACGGCACCCCCTGCTCGTGCGGCATTTGCCGTTAAGGAGTTGCCGATGCAGGTATTGGTTGAAATAGAAGCCATAGCAGTCAAATAATTTTAAGATGAACTCCGAAATTCAGATTGAACTTCAAATCTGACACACAAAATACATGAAAACATTATACAGGAAATTAACCGATCACGAAATAAAAATATTAACAGAACAGGCTTGTCGATGCGACGATTGGGGCAAAATAGAAGTAGCCGAAGGTTTTCATCCGGAATGTATCCGGAACAGTAATTTTTCGGGCAATGTCAGGATCGGATTATTTGAAAAGGAGGTGACTTTTTTTGGAGGAGTAAAAAAACATACGGGTATTTTCAATGCCACCATCCATAATTGCAGGATCGGCAACAATGTTTATATTGGACAAATCCGTAATTATATCGCCAACTATATCATCGAAAACGATGTAGTGATCGAAAATGTCGACTTGTTGGCTGTTGATGGCGTTAGTAGTTTCGGTAACGGAACACTCGTAAGCGTGCTGAATGAAACAGGAGGCCGCGAAGTTCCCATATTCGATTATCTGTCGGCACACCTGGCTTATATTCTTGCTTTGTACCGGCACAAACCTTCGGTTATCGACAAGATCATCGCGATGATTAACGAGTATGCGCGATCGGTTTCATCTGATATGGGAACCATCAGGGAGCATGCCCGACTGACTAACTGCCGTACGTTGCGTAATCTTCGTATCGGCGCACATGCCAACCTGGACGGTATCTATCGCCTTACAAACGGCACCATCAACAGCAATGTCGACGCACCTACCTTTTTCGGACCAGGCGTGATTGCCGAAAATTTCATCGCTTGCACCGGTTTGGAAGTATCCGAAGGAACGGTTATTTTTGATACATTTGTAGGACAGGGCTGTGTTCTGGGAAAACAATATTCTGCCGAGAACTCGCTATTCTTTGCCAATTGCCAGGGATTGCACGGTGAAGCCTGTGCCATCTTTGCCGGCCCGTATACCGTCACCCACCACAAATCGACACTCCTGATTGCCGGGTATTTTTCTTTCCTGAATGCAGGAAGCGGTTCGAACCAAAGCAATCACATGTATAAACTTGGTCCGATCCACCAGGGTATTGTAGAACGGGGTTCTAAAACTACCAGTGATTCATATATCCTATGGCCGGCCAAGATAGGTCCGTTTACCTTGGTGATGGGGCGCCATTATAAGCATTCCGATACTTCCGATTTGCCATTCTCGTATCTTATTGAAAGCGGTGATGACAGTGTACTAGTGCCGGGCGCAAATTTGCGTAGTGTTGGCACCATCCGTGATGCCCAGAAATGGCCAAAACGAGACAAACGTACTGATCCGCAAAAGCTTGATTGCATTAATTTCAATCTGTTGAGTCCTTTTACAATTCATCGAATGATGAAGGCATTGGATGTATTGCAGATGTTGAGGAAAATATCGGGTGAAACTTCCGAGTTTTATTCTTACCAAAGCGCCAAGATTAAGCCCAGTTCGTTGAAAAACGGGTTGAAACTTTATGAAACCGGGATCATCAAGTTCTTGGGTAATTCATTGATCAAAAGGCTTGAGACGACCCGGTTCGAAAATGATGCCGCCATACAGGCACGCTTGCGTCCGGATACGCCTATCGGTACCGGCGAATGGCTCGATTTGGCCGGACTGATTGCCCCAAAAACTGAAGTGGAACAGCTCATGGACGATATAGACAGCGGCAAAATAACATCGCTTGATGAGATTGCGAAGGTTTTCAATAATATGCATCGTAATTATTATACATACGAATGGACATGGGCAATTGAAAAGATACAGGAACGTTTCGGTAAATCTATTGGTGAATTTACTGCCCGTGATGTAATCCGTATTGTGGAGTTATGGAAAGAAAGTGTTGTATCCCTTGATTGGTTGTTATATGAAGATGCTAAAAAGGAATTTGCTTTGAGTTCGAAAATCGGCTTTGGAATCGATGGTGGCGAATACGACCGTAATCTCGATTTTGACCAGGTACGCGGCGAATTCGAGAAAAATGCTTTCGTGAAAGAAGCTTTGGATCACATCCGCCGGAAAACAGAACTGGGTAATGAATTGATTGAGCGAATGAAGGCTATTTTGTAGGATTGACATTGATACTGGAAATCGACAGGCCGTTGGACATGTTGCGGACGACAGTGAATGTTACCGGCGATGTTACGGGAGCTGCCATAGCCGATAAAGAGCTACCAGCGCTTTCATCTGACACAAAATAACGTCAAATTTAATTTTGCTACTCAAACCAAAAAATATACCTTTGCCATTTATTTCTTAATACAAGAAGAAATCCATTCAGATTGAAAGTATTATTTTAATATTTGTGAATTAAACACAAAAAGTAACGATGGCAAAAGTAATCGCTTTAGCAAATCAGAAAGGAGGAGTGGGAAAAACAACCACTGCCATTAATCTTGCAGCCAGCATGGCTGTACTCGAAAAGAATATTTTACTAATTGATGCCGATCCCCAGGCAAATGCAACTTCGGGTTTGGGGTTTGATGTGCAGAACATCCAGAATAGTATTTATGAATGCATGATTGATAACGCTAAACCGCAGCAGGCTGTTTTAAAAACAGAAATTCCCGGTTTGCATATCATCCCTTCGCATATCGACTTGGTGGGAGCCGAAATCGAAATGGTGGGGCTTCCCAATAGGGAATACATCCTGAAAAACGTTATCCAGCAGGTAAGGGATGATTATGATTATGTGTTTATCGATTGTTCGCCGTCATTGGGTTTGATTACCATGAATGCGCTTACGGCTGCCGATTCGGTGATCATCCCTGTTCAGTGCGAATTTTTTGCACTCGAAGGCTTGGGTAAGTTGTTGAATACCATAAAATTAATTCAATCGCGACTCAATGTTGCGTTGGATATTGAAGGTTTCCTGTTAACCATGTATGATGCACGGCTTCGGTTGAGTAATCAGGTAGTGGAAGAAGTAACCCGACATTTCCAGCAAATGGTGTTTAAAACCATCATACAACGAAATGTGAAACTAAGCGAATCGCCAAGTTACGGCAAACCGGTCATCCTATACGATGCCAACTCGACAGGAGCGATCAATTACCTGAATTTGGCCAAAGAGGTCTTGCAAAAAAACGCAACACCACAATAATTTTACCACAGACTTGTCGATAATATGGCAAAAAAAAGCGCATTAGGAAAAGGGTTGGGGGCTTTAATCAAACAATCGGAAACTGAAATTTCCGACAGCCCGGTCAATGCGACAAACAAAATAGATATTTCGAAAATAGAGACCAATCCCTTTCAGCCCCGGACTTACTTTGACCAGGAGGCTCTTGAGGAATTGGCAGCTTCCATCAGGCAGTTAGGTATTATACAGCCTATTACGGTACGTGAAATTGATGGAGGTAAATATCAGATTATTTCGGGGGAACGGCGTTTCCGTGCAGCACAGATTGCCGGGTTAACCGAAATTCCTGCATATGTGCGGCATGCTGATGATAACAACATGCTGGAACTTGCGTTGGTTGAAAATATACAACGCGAAGACCTGGATGCTATTGAAGTAGCAATCAGCTATCAACGCCTGATCGACGAATGCCAGCTAACCCAGGAAAGTGTCAGCGAGCGGGTCGGAAAGAAACGGTCTACAGTAGCCAATTATTTGAGATTATTAAAGTTGCCGGCTGAAGTTCAATTGGCCATCCGCGACGGAAAATTGTCTATGGGACATGCACGGGCTTTGGTAAATGTCGAAGAAACAGAACAACAAATTCATTTGTTAGGGGAAATTGTCGATCATGGAATGTCCGTACGACAAGTGGAAACGGCTGTTCGTAATCTCAATAATCCGGAGCCTATACCAGTACCCGAACCGATTCATACAATCCAGGAAGAAGCGCTTGTAACAAGAACTGTTATCGATACAGGAGAAAATACGGTAACCCAGGTGGAATTTCCGGTTGAAGTCAAGCAGGAAGCCGAAAAACTGATTTACGAAGATCCGCGTCCGCCTGTTGTTATTCCAGGTGAAGAAGACGAACAACATTTGAAAGAACAACTGAGCAAATGTTTCGGGACAAAAGTCGATTTGAAAAGAGAACCATCCGGTGCGGGACGTATTGTTATCCCATTCCGTACAGATGATGAGTTACAGCATATTCTGCAAATGGCCGGGAAAATGGTTGAATTAAACTCTTAGCCGGATTGTATTTTAAATGCCTCATCATGTTATTGGCTGCAAAATCAAGGATATGGATGATTTTAACCATCGGGTTGCTGCTCAATAATGTGTGGTCTTCGGCTCAGGAACCACAGGATTCCATTACAACAGGACAGCCTAAGGATACAATTGCTGTACAGCATTTCTCCGAACCGGTAACCGTTATATCCGACACAACTGTACTGGTCGGCGCTTATCCATTGGACACATTGGATACATATCGGAAGCATTCACCGGCAAAAGCAACCATCATGTCAGCAGTATTGCCCGGATTGGGACAGATCTATAATAAGAAATACTGGAAGGTTCCCATTGTATACGCAGCCATCGGCGCTTCCACCTATTATTTCATCAAATATCAGAACAACTATCAGAAATACAGGAGGGCATATATCGATATTAACGACGGTGATCCCAATACCGATTATCGTACAACTGGCATAACGTTTCCGGCAGGCTATTCGGAAGAACAAATAAAACAAAGCATTTCCAACGGTAAAGACGGATACCGTAGGTGGCGCGACTGGGCGATACTGGCTGTAATTATATCCTATGGGATGAATGTGATCGATGCAAATGTTGATGCACATTTGTTCGATTATAATATTGATGATAATATTTCGTTAAATATTCGGCCTTGTTTTTTGCAGGAAAGCATGTATTCCCAAAAAATTGGCTTAAATTTGTGTCTTACATTTTAATTGTTCTGGCAATGTTTCAAATGTTAAAAAAAATCATATTGGTTTTCATGTTCCTTCTACCTGTCGTGGTATGGGCTAATAAACCAAAAACGCTGAACGATACCATTCCTACGGAGCTTTTTTATTCAAATTTTGATAAAAATCTGGACAGCTTAATGCAAGTTTGGTATGTTCAGGAATCCGTCGGGAGTGATTCCCTCATCTCTGAATTGGGTGATGATGAAATATCATATGCCGCAGAATTTCACGATTCAATATACATCGACCGGTTGAGGAAGATACCTTCATTGGTAAATCTCACTTACAACAATATTGTCCGGAATTATATCCATGTGTATACCATTCGTAAACGCGACAAGTTGGAGGTAATGTTGGGTTTAAAGGATTACTATTTCCCCATGATCGAAGAAGTGCTCGAACTTTATGGGCTACCACTCGAATTGAAGTACCTGTCTGTGATCGAATCGGCATTGAACCCGCGTGCCGTTTCCCGTGTGGGGGCAACAGGAATGTGGCAGTTTATGCTGGGTACGGGACGCATGTATAAATTACAGGTAAATACATTTATTGATGAACGCCGTGACCCGCTTGCAGCAACCCATGCTGCCGCCAAATTTTTAAAAGACCTGTACAGCATCTATAACGATTGGGTGTTGGTCATAGCGGCGTATAATTGCGGCCCGGGTAATGTAAATAAAGCCATCAGGCGTTCGGGAGGAAAAACATCTTATTGGGATATTTATCCTTACCTGCCCCGTGAAACCAGAGGTTATGTGCCTGCTTATATCGGCGCCACGTATGCATTGAATTATTATAAAGAACACAATCTGACACCAAGATATATCGACGTTCCACCTGTTTCGGATACGGTGATGGTAAAGCACAATGTTAATCTTGCGCAGGTTTCTGAAGTTTTAAATATTCCCCTCCCGCTTTTACGGGATCTTAATCCGCAATACCGCAGGGAAATACTGCCGGGTGACAACGTAGCATGTCCGTTGCGTTTGCCGGCCTCGTACGCTACACGATTCATCGATCTGGAAGATTCGATATATCAATATAAGGCCAATGTATACCTGAGTAATTCATTCCGGACTATTGAACCGGCTGGCCGGTCAAGTGGCTATTCCGCCAACACTGCCGGAAAAGACCGACTCGTTCATACCATCCGGTCGGGCGAGACAGTTGGTTCCATTGCGGCAAAATATGGAGTGAACGTTAATAATCTGAGGGATTGGAACGATATCTCAGGATCCAAAATTATTGCAGGGAAAAAATTGGTTGTTTATACAAAATCTAAGCCCAAACCTGCAAATGTGACTGAATCTGCATCTGCCACTGAACAGCAGGCGCAGGTGGTAGCAAGTGCAACGGGTAGTTATGTTTTCTATACCGTAAAGACGGGTGATACGCTTTGGGGAATTGCTCAGCAATATCAGGGAGTATCAGACTCGGATCTCATGCAATGGAACAACTTGTCGAAAGCCAGCAAGATACAGCCTGGGATGAAGTTGAAAATTATGCAGTAAAAAATTGGTTATCCGGTAACATATGTTTAGTTTTGTACTGAAATATGTGATGGCTAATAGAATTTTTGAATGGAAAGTATACGTATTGAAAAAACGGCCAAATCTCCGTTGTTTATCCTGACAGATGGATATATCCGTTTGTCGGGACGTTCTATTCCTCAAAATTCGAGACAGTCGTATAAAATCTGTTTCGATTGGGTAGAGCAGTATATCAAAAATCCCCAAAAGGAAACTAAGATCGATTTGTTTTTCGAATATATCGATACATCTTCTATCCGTTGTGTAGTCGACATTCTTACGACACTTAGCAGCATTAAAGATGATAACCATCAGATTGAGGTAAACTGGTATTACGAAGACGACGACGAGGACTCGTATGATTTGGGCGCATATATTCAGGCGCATTTGAAAATACCGTTTAACATTATTTCTATCGAGGAAGGTGGAGATATTCCGTCCCGGAAACATTAAATCAAAAATATATCAAATGTCAGGTAATTACACTTTTACTATTATCAAACCTTGTGCGGTTAAGAGCGGGTATATCGGAGCCATTTTGGCTGATATCCAAAAGGGAGGATTTGAAATTTCGGCGATGAAATATGCACAAATGACTCAGGCGCAAGCCGAATCATTTTACGGTATCCATAAAGAACGGCCTTTCTTCCCCGAACTGGTCGAGTTTATGACTTCCGGCCCTATCGTTGTGGCAATCCTGAAACATGAAAATGCTGTGGAAGAATACCGCAAACTGATTGGCGCTACTAATCCCGCGAATGCAGCCGAAGAAACTATACGCAAGAAATACGCCAGGAATGTGCAGGAAAATGCTGTACATGGTTCGGATAGCGATGAAAATGCCGCTATCGAATCAAACTTTTTCTTCTCGCAATGCGAAAGATTTTAAAGAAAAGCGTCTTTATTTTCTAGCAACACAACTTACTGGTGTTTAGTATATTTCTTGCTCTGTAAAGGGTGGGATTGGTGTTTTTCTAAGTGTAAAATGCTGCCTCAATAGCAGCATGATTTGTCTGTTAAATTCAATGACTGATGGATTCGTTATTGTCTGTGGTAATAACTGGTGCCGGGCGGGGCATTGGATATCAATTGGCTGAAGTATTTGCAGCAGCCGGGGATGCACATGTTTGGGCAGTTGTACGTAACCCGGAACCGCTTAAAGCTTTAGTTGAACGATACCCATGTATCACCCCAATCAAATACGACCTGACAGAGTTGTTGCGGCAAGACCACGCTCTGCCGGAACTTATCGGAAAGGCTACAGATAAGATCGATATCTTGGTAAATAATGCCGGCAAACTGATCAACCGGCCTTTTGGACTAATTGAAGCCGAAGATATCCGACAACTTTTTGATATTAATTATACTGTCCCGGCAATGCTCATCCGGTCATTGATACCATTGTTGGACAAAGCAAAAGGACATGTGGTAAATATTAGTAGCATGGGCGGATTCCAGGGCAGCGTTAAATTCAAAGGATTGTCTCATTACAGCGCTTCTAAAGCGGCATTAGCCGTACTCACGGAATGTCTTGCTGCCGAATATCCTGATCTTCGTTTTAATGCACTTGCCCTGGGTGCTGTGCAGACAGAAATGTTCGAAGATGCTTTTCCCGGATATAAAGCGCCTATAAAAGCCTCACAAGCAGCCGCTTTTATAGCGGACTTTGCACGCAATGGGCATCAATATTTCAATGGTAAAATTTTACCTGTTTCCTTGTCAACACCATAGCTCGAAATGGAAGAACTGACCCTGACTACCCCAGCCCTGTTGTTTTCGGCAGTATCGTTAATATTGCTGGCGTATACTAATCGTTTCCTGTCGTATGCACAATTGGTGCGAACTTTGAAAGACAAATATATGGATCGTCCCGATTCAGTGACCAAGGCACAAATAGCCAACCTGCGCCGGCGTTTGAGCTTAGTCCGTAATATGCAAATATTTGGCATCGGCAGTTTACTTTTTTGTGTCATTTCAATGTTTTTTATTTATGTCGGGCTCTATGCGGTCGCAGCTTATATTTTCGGTATAGGATTGATATTCCTGATCATTTCGCTTACTGTTTGTATTTGGGAAATCCTTATATCTGTTAGAGCCTTGGACTTACATTTAAGCGACATGGAAGGCAAAAAGGAATAATGAAATTTCTTCATACATACTTTTACAAATCATCATACAACTGGATAAATTCATAAGTATTATTGGTCCAATTCATGTATCGCCAAAACCCGGTTGCAGGTATCACAAGACTGACCCGGTTATCATTCGGGTGAAAAG
>JAVBNI010000014.1:0-54755 GCA_031551645.1 Bacteroidales bacterium
ATACATGATGGAATTTATTGTTACAAAACAGTACTCTATGTTTTATAATTATAAAACAGCGTTTACCAATACTTTCAATGTAATTTTTAATAAAAATTGCATGAAAAATTTCATCCAGTTTTGAACACCCTACCTGTCAGGGTTCGGTAGTACCTGGCAGCGTCGGATGGTGATACAGCTTGATCGCCCGCAAAGCAAATATTTTTGTTCTTTGCTACAATTCACAATTATTCAATAATTCCAATATTTCAGTTATTCAATCATTCGCTTTTAATCGCCTTCACCGGGTTTGCCATCGCTGCTTTAATCGCCTGGAAGCTAACCGTAAGTATGACAATCAATAGACTGGATAAGGCCACTACGGCAAACAGCCACCATGGTATGTTTGCGTGGTATATGTAGTTCGCCAACCACATGTTCATCGCCCACCAGGCAACAGGCGAAGCGACTGCTACGGAAATAAGCCCCAATATCAGGAACTCTTTGGAGAGCAAATACATCACATTAGCTGCCGAGGCGCCCAGCACTTTGCGGATACCGATCTCCTTTTTCCGGTTTTCCGTCATGTAAGACACCAAAGCAAATAAACCCATGCAGGAAATGAAAATGGTCAAACCGGCAAACCAGGTAGCCAATTTTCCCATGGTTAACTCTTCCCTGAATTTACGGGCATATCGTTCGTCAATAAAATGGTATTCAAACGGATGTTCGGAGTCATATTTTTTAAAGACTTGCTCTATTCGGGCCAAATTGTCCGCAGTTTTGTTATTGCCGTCTAACCTGATATGCACTGTATTGAAGAATCCTCCGGTAGGACCTCCAATAACCATAGGCGTTACAGGTTGATAGGGAGACCGGAGTATGAAATCCTTTACGATGCCTATGACATGCAATTGATTACCACCGTAACGTATGTTTTCCCCGACAGGCTGGTCAAAATTCATTACCTTTACTGCCGTTTCATTGAGCAGCACGGCAGTCGAATCCGTCGGATAAGTGTTGATGTCGATGTCACGACCCTGGATAATTGTTGTCCCGACTGTTTTTGACCAATCGGCATCTACATAATACAAATCAATAACTATTTTTTCATTCGGGTTTTTGCCCGTCCATTCTATTCCCCATGTATTGCTCCACCCTTCGGTAACAGGCGCGCTGGTTTTTGTCACAGACAGCGCTGTACCCGAATTCAGCAGGTCATGTTTGATCATTTTGTAATTTTTCCCATTATACTCGTTGAGCATAACATAAATTAATTGATCTTTATTATACCCGTTATCCCTGTTTTGCGCATGTTGTATCTGGCGATGGATCACAAGGGTAGCAATAATGAGGAAAATGGCAAATGTATACTGAGTAATTACTAATATTTTCCGGGGCGCGATCAGTGTTTTTTCTCCTTTGAATACTCCTTTCAATACTTTCACGGGACGGAAAGAAGACAAATAAAAAGCAGGATAACTACCCGCAAGTAATCCGGTGAAAAGGATGAATATCAAGCCGCACAGCCAAAACCAGCCATTTGTTAAATCCAATGACAATGTTTTGCCCATTAACATGCTGAACGAAGGTAAAGCCAATTCGACCAGAAAAATGGCAATGATGCCGGCGGCCAGGGCCATCAAGGTCGATTCCTCCAGGAACTGGAAGATCAATTGTGTTCTTTTCCCTCCCATTACTTTGCGAACTCCAACTTCTTTCGCTCTTTTTTCGGCACGGGCGGTACTGAGATTCATGAAATTGATACAAGCGATTAACAGGATCAACAGGGCGATAACACCCAGTAAACATGTAGCGGTAATCCGCCCTCCAGCCGGTTGCCCGTTTTCGAACCGGTTGTATAAATGGAATTTGCTTAACGGGTAAATAAATACTTCGGTTGTCGATTTGTTATCGGTATGTGCTTTTGTAATGTTGCCGATTAATTGATTGACATATTTGTCATTGGCCTGGGGCTGTATTTCCACATAGGTTTGTGTGCTGTTATTCTCCCAATGTTCATCATACCAACCTACAGCCTTCCGGTAAGCATACGGTAACAGCGCTTCGAAATCAAATGCAGTATTGCTGGGGAGATCTTTCATCACTCCGGTAACAGTCACCGGGTGTTTTGTTTCGAGCAATATGGTTTTCCCTATAGGATCTTCCTTGCCGAAAAGCCGGATGGCCGTTTTTTCGGTAAGAATAACCGAATAGATGTCATTCAAAGCCGACTCTTCGTTTCCTTGGAGTAAAGGAAACGAGAACATGGTCAGGAAACCGGGGTCTACGTATGAGATGTTCAGATTCAACTTTTTTTCGTCTATAGCGAAAAGTATCTTATTCTCTGAAAATCTAGTTGTTTCAACAATTTCGGGATAATCGCTTTTCAACGTCGGTCCCATAATCATGGGGGTATAGTCCCAGCAAAGTATTTTACCTCCGATTTCGGCCCGGTTGTAGACTATGTACAATTGTTTTTCCTTGGCATGAAAGCGATCATACGACCACTGATGGTGAATCCACACCAGCAGAAGAATAGCAGCCGCCATGCCAATGGACAGGCCAATAACATTGATGCCAGTGTAAAACTGGTTTCGTTTCAGACTCCGATAGGTAATCTTCAAGTTATTCATCATTTGTATTTTTTAATTATGGTAAAACATTACACCTTAGGAATAAAGACAAAATAATTTACTCACTTGACAGGATTAACATGATTTACAAGATGTAAATAATCCTGTAAATCATGTTAATCCTGTCTGAAAAAAATGGGGATATTATTTTGTCATTGTTACTTAAGCAAGAATTAATTTTCATTTTTCAAGAAATAGTCCCTTTCTCTGTGGTTCTCCGTATGCCTCTGCGGCTTTCTGTGTCCTGAAAAATTCGTAAAAATGATACAGAGCCACGGAGCATAGTCCAGAGAACCAGAGAAAGAAAAGTGAATAAATCATTTTTGACATGTACTTTCAGTTATTCAGTCATTCAATTACTCAGTTATTCCGTCACTCAGTTATTCACTTTTGATGGCCTTCACCGGATTGGCTGTGGCTGCTTTTACTGCCTGGAAACCGACCGTAACCAACGTCAATACTACCGTTATTGAGGCTGTTGCTACGAACATCCACCAACTGATGGAGACCCGATAAGCATAATCCTGTAACATCGTGTCTAACCAGTAATATGCCAACGGGAATGCGATCAGCATGGCGATGCCTACCAGTATGAGAAATTCCTTCGAGATCATTTCCACGATGCTTGCCACATTGGCTCCGAGCACCTTGCGGATACCGATTTCCTTCGTCCGGGTTTCGGCGGTGTAAGTCACCAGCCCGAAAAGGCCCAGGCAGGAAACCAGGATGGCGATGACGGCAAACCACAGGAATAGTTTTTTTGTCCGTATATCCGACTTGTATATTTTGTCGAATGCATCATCTAAGAAAGCATATTTCAACGGTGCGTCGTTGTGGCTTTTCCAGACTTTTTCCAATGTTTCTATTGCCTGGGAAACCGAATTGGGTTTTACCCTGACATACATGATCTGGGGATTTTTTGCTCCCTGTAATGCGATTGGTTCGATGGCCTCGTGCAGATCCTTAAAATTAAAATCTTTCACCACCCCGATGATGTACCCGTCGGCTCCATTGAAATGGAAGGGACTGCCAACAGGATCAGTCAGGCCCATTTGATTTACCGCTGTTTCGTTCAGGATGAAATGGGTTTTGTCTGCATCCGTATTGCTGAAATTCTTGCCGTCGACAAGCTGCATTTCCATATCGGGAATAAAGTCGGCATCGACGAGGAGATGCACCACCATCAGGCTTTTTCCCCCTTCTCCGTGCCATCCTGCCGCCGAACCGGCTCCCAGAATGTTTTGCGACGCGGAAGTAACGCCGGCTATGGAGCTGTTCTGCAACAGATCTGTCTTCATGGCGTCGTAACGGCGGTTTGCTTCACTGTTCCCAAGCTCTACATATACCAGATGTTCCTTGTTGTAGCCGAGTTCTTTCTGTTGAAGGTAATTCATCTGTTGATTGATGGTGATCGAACCGAGTATCAGAACGATGGCTGCGGCAAATTGGGTGACAACAAGTAATTGTCGGAAAGTTTTTCCTTTTCTTTTATCCTTTAGGGAGTTTCCACTCAATGCCGCCGGTTTGCGAAGAGCAATACTGACAGCCGGAAAAATACCGGCAAAAATATTGACTGCCAGGAATGTGATGCCATATATAGCCAATGTAATGGTCGAGAAGGGATGAAATACAATATTCTTACCCGAAATATCCCTGAAATACGGGAATACGGCAAATAAAAATATGGTGGCCAGCAAAAGCGAAAGGATGAACAGAAATGCCGATTCGGTCATCGACTCGAAAAAGAGTTTCCATTTATGTGCCCCCAATATTTTTTTAATGGACAACTCTTTGTCCCGTCGCGAAATCCGTGCGGTTACTAAATTAACATAATTGACGCAGGCAATCAGCAACAAAACAGCCACCGCAACTAAGAACAACCGGCAGGCCTTTTTGCTGCTGGTTTCGGTACCGTCGGCTTCGTGGAAACGGTTTTCGGATATTGGTTGTAAAAAATAGGTGATTTTGACGTCGGACATGTTTTTGTACTGTATGTCCGATATTTTCCGGGCGACATCATTGGCATCCGCCCCGGGCCGCAGGGTGAAATAGGCGCTGAGTCCCAGGTGTCCCCAGTTATCAATCCTTTCGGGCTGGAAATCGTATAATAATTCGTACGGAAGAACCGCATCACAATGGAATTCAGTATTTCCGGGCATATCCTCGAAAACACCCGTTACATGAAATTGCCGGTTACCGTTTCCGGTTATGATTTTATCAATGGGATCTTCGTCGCCGAACAAGTATCCGGCTATCTGCCGCGACAATACGATTGATGTCCTGTCGGGGAAAATCCGGTGGACATCACCCGTTACGAGCGGGAAATTGAACATGGTGAAAAAACTGGAATCAGCCAGAATATTATCTAATGGATCCGTCTGTTTGTCGCCATATTTAAAAAAGCCCCCATTGTCATTTTCTACTCTGCAAAAGGATTCGATTTCCGGTATTTCGTTTTTTGCAAAAACTCCCACCGGGTTCGAAGACCTTTTCCAATACAAGTCTTTTCCGTTCATGTTGAGCATTGCCACGCTCTGGTAAATATCCTTGTGTCGTTTATGGAACTTGTCATAACTCGTCTCGTCCTGTACCCAGAACATGATCAGGATACAGGCGGTCAGACTGATGGCCATTCCTGCGATGTTGATAATGGAATACAGGTTGTTGCGCCGCAGATTTCGGAATATAATTTTAAGGTTGTGCATCATTATTTCGGTTATTCAAAAATTCAAAGATTCCACGATTCAATCATTAACTTTGTTGAGCTCGCAAGCTCGGTTCTGTTATTCGGTTATTCAATTACTCAGTTATTCTGCTATTCACTTTTTATCGCTTTCACCGGATTGGCTGTTGCCGCCTTGATAGCTAAAGCTCCCACCGTGAGTAATGTTAAAATGATCGTGATAAAAGCTGCTACTGCAAACATCCACCACGCAAGCGATATCCGGTAAGCAAAGCTCTCCAGATACTTACTGCATATCCACCACACAATGGGAATGGCAATAACGAGGGATAACAGCAACAGCCGCAGGTAGCTATCGGTAAACAATCTTACGATACTGCCTATGCCTGCTCCCAATACTTTACGAATGCCAATTTCTTTAATACATTGTTCGGACATAAATGCCGTTAACCCAAACACACCCATACAAGCTACCAGGATAGCCAATATGGAAAAACTCAATACTATCCGGTTGGTTTGCCGGTCTTCTTCGTAAATTTTTGCCAGTAAAATGCTGGGAAATTCGGCTTCGAACAAGTCATTCGGAAAATGCTTCCTGAAAATTTCCTCGTATGTTTGGAGCTGTTGCGACGTATTGCCATCTTTCACTTTCAGCAACAAATACTGAAGGTTATTATACTTCGAGTTATGAAACCCATAAGGAACGATCGGTTCGTGCAAGCTTCTATCATTGAAATCCTCGACCACTCCACAGACATATATGGATTCGTTGAAAAAATTGGCCGGTATCCTTTTCCCGATGATCTCCTCAGGGGTTGTTTCCAGATATTCCACTGCTTTGCGGTTTACAATAATGCTGATGATGGAATCGCCTTTCTTGAACTCGGGAAGCGTTGTTCCCGCTATCAATTTCAATTGGAATACATCAATAATTTCGGGAGATGCCTGACTGGCATGAAACATGGTACTGTTCATTAAAAATGCATCACTCTTCTGGGCTTCGTGCATATCTGTCATTGTTTTAAACAACACGTTGCCGGTGCTAACAGTGAACGGGAATGATTGCGAGAACGCTACAGCCGATACCGATTCCTGCGCCAGGTAATTGTTTTTCAAAGCTTCAAATTCCGATATACCCGGGAGCTTACCCACAGGAATACCGAACACATTGTGCGCATTATAACCAATATCTTTATTCGTCATATAATTTACCTGCGAACGGATCACAATCACCCAGGCTATCAGGATCACTGCAATCGAGAATTGGACGATTGTCAATCCTTTCCGCACCAGGGCATGACTGCTTCCTTTAGAAAAAACCGCCTGACGGATAACTGTCAACGGGGCAAAGCCCGATAGGTACAATGCCGGGTAGGAGGCGGCAACGAAAGTAGTGATGATATAAATCGACAACACACCCGATAAGAACAGGGGATTGAGAATGATCCCGGGGTGAATGTCCTGTCCTGCTATGTTGTTGAAAGCGGGCAACAGGAGGTATGCCAATACAAAGGCCAGCACAAAGGAAAGAAATGTAAGTACCCCCGTTTCGGAATATAACCGCAGGATGATGCTTTTTCGTTTTGCACCAAGCGTCTTGCTGATGCCTATCTCTTTGGAACGTTTTTGTGCACGGGCTGTCGACAGATTCATGTAGTTGATACAGGCCACCAGTAAAATGATGACAGCCAGCAACGAAAACATTTTTACCCGTTTGATATCCCCGGGGGCGCTGGTGTATGAACTGTACATAAAATCCTTTGAATATAAATGAATCCTGTCTAAAGGTTGCAACCTGGCTTGGAAAAAGGATCCTTCGGCGCCTTTTTTGATTAACAGTTGCATCCGGTCCTCCACAGCAGAAGCGTCCGCCCCGGGAACCAGCATGCAATAAGTCTCAAACGAAAGGTTACTCCATCGGAGCTCACGTATCCATGATTGATAGGACGACTTGTAATGTCCGATCATTTGATAGTCGCCGAAGGAGGAGTTGGCCGGGAAATCCTTATAAACAGCGGTTACTTCCATCTGTTGTTTGTTGTCGAGCATGATGGTTTCACCCAGCGGGTCCTGATCACCGAAAAGTATTCTGGCTTCCGATTCGGAAATGGCTATCGTGTTGGGTCGTGAAAAAACCGTTTCCAGTGAACCATATATGAAAGGAGTGTCGAATAAACGAAAAAAATCCTCGTCGGCCCAGCAAAAATGTTCGACCTTAAAAGGGGTATTGTTCACTTTCACAACTACCTGTTCCACATTAATACTCACGGCTGCCTCTACTTCGGGGATTTCATCTTTCACCGCAGGAGCAAGAGCATTGCTGCTAATGGATATGGTTCTCCCCGCCATTACTTGTGTCAGGTAGGAATTAACCCGGTAAATACGATTTCCATTACTGAATGATTTATTGAATGAATATTCGTTGAATATAAAGGCGCAAATCAACAATACTACCGTCAATCCGATAGCAAGTCCAGCTATGTTGATCAAAGGAAACAATCCCTGCCGGGTTAAGTTTCGCCTGAAGACCTTAAAGAAAAAACTCCATCCAGAGCCCCACCCCGACCCTCCCCATTTGGGGGAGGGAGACGGTGCGACTGACCTGCTTCCTGAAAATTCTTTCATATACGTTTTTTATGAGATTACGAAAACACGAATATTCTGATTTTACGCACTACCTTTGAATAGCACCGCTCGCCCCTAGGGGGTTGGGGGGTAGGGCTTCTACTCCGTTTTAATCGCTTTCACCGGGTTAGCCATTGCTGCTTTTACTGCCTTCCAACCTACAGTCAACAGCGTTAATGCCACCGTGATGATTCCCGCCAAGGCAAACATCCACCAGCTAATGTCGATGTGGTAGGCATAATCCTGTAACATGCCATTCAACCAATAATAGGCCAACGGGAAGGCGATGAGCATGGCAATACCCACTAATATGAGAAATTCCTTCGAAAGCATTTCCACGACACCTGCTATGCTGGCGCCAAGCACTTTGCGAATGCCTATTTCGCGGGTTTTGGTTTCGGCTGTGTAGGTGACTAAGCCAAAAAGGCCGAGGCAGGAGATGAGAATAGCAATAGCAGCAAAAATGCTGAATAATTTTTGCTCTTGAATATCGGTTTTATACATTCGATTGAAATCATCATCCAGGAAATGGTATGTGAATTCATAACCGGGCTTGGCCTCTTTCCATAATTTTTCCACATAAGCAATGGCATTTGCTGACTGGTTTGCTGCAGTACGAATATACAAATAATCTTCTACTTCGCTGGAACATTGAATGATTAAAGGTTTTATCTTCTGGTTCAGGTTCTCAAAATTATAATCCTTGATGACACCGGCAATGGTAAAATCAGCAATCCGGTTAATGGTTATTCCGACGGGGTCATCCAACTGCATCTGTTTGACAGCTTCCTCGTTCAATAGTACATACCTTTTGCTTCCATCATGGGGTATCGAGCCATCAATGAGATCCAGCCCCAATGTTTCAATAAAATCAGTAGTAGCATACAGGTTATAAAAAGAATAATCCTCCTCTTTCCCCGGCCAGTTGTATCCGGATCTTTTCCTCTCAACGGACATGTCATCGGCATCGGCTGTTGCTACGGCCAATATAGCCGGATTTTTCATTAATTCATTCTTTAATGACTGGTAGCCGCGCTCTTGCCAGAATCTGGGCATCGTAAATACTTGTTCCTTATTGTAACCTAAGTCTTTTTGACGCAGATAGTCCAGTTGCTTGTTAATGACAATGGTACTGGTAATCAGAACAACGGAACAAACAAATTGTAACACAACCAACGATTTTCTCAATGTACCATGACTGCCGGATTTGCCTGGATTACCTGTTTTCATGGTTTCACCCGGACGTAACGATGCCATAAAAATGGCAGGATACAATCCGGACAGAGCCAGTACCATCAAAGATATACCTCCAAAGATCACCAGACCGGACAGACTGAAAAGATGAAATTCCATTTCTTTTCCGGATAACTGGTTATAAAAAGGTATGATAAGATATATCAAACCTATGGAAATGACGAGCGCAAACACATATAAAAATACCGTTTCGTTCATCAGTTGCCCGAACAAGCTGATCCGCCTGGCGCCAAGCAATTTCCGCATGGACATCTCCTTGTTTCGTTTTCTTGCCCTGGCAGTTACCAGATTTACATAATTGATACATGCTATGATCAGTACCAATATGGCAATGATGGAAAAAAGCCTTACCTTTTCCAATCCTGTTGGTTTTCCTTCGGCGCTGTAAAGATGCAGTTTTGTGAGTTCTTGTAAAGAATATGCATAAACGTGATTCTGCGGATCGAGTAGACGATTTACTGCTTCGCCCATATTAGCCGTTATCTGATCGCGATCTGCCCCTTTGGCCAGTTGAATATAAGTCCTGTATCCATACTCCCTCCAGTTATTTTCAAGGGGGCTGTCGGGATTTGATCGTTGCTGAAAACCAAACGGAATAATGATATCGGCTGTGATACTCGAATTTTTTGGAATATCTTTCATTACCCCTGTCACGTGGAACGTGCCATGGTCAGCCATCTGTACCATTTCCCCTATCGGATTCTTATCCCCAAAAATAATTTTAGCCTTACTTTGGGAAAGGATGATAGATTCATCATCTGTAAAAGGTCTCGAAGAGTTGCCTTCAACTAAGGGAAAATCGAACATGGTGAAAAAAGAACTATCTACCGCCATACATTCATTCCGATAATAGTATGTACCATTATGCTCGATAAAGTCAGACAGTATTATTCCTGTACGACAGGCATTGACAATACCCGGTTCTTCAGCTCTGGCATGAACAGCCAATGCAGGCGGGGTAGTCTCCCAAAGATCGCCATACATCAATGCATTGACTTTATAAATATCCCCGGCATTCTTGTGAAATTTATCGTAACTCAGCTCATCCCACACCCATAACATAATGAGTATAACTGCTGTAAGGCTTACAGATAATCCTAATATATTGATCGCTGAATAGAGCCTATTGCTACGCAGGTTACGTAAAGCGGTTTTAAATTGATAGAACATGACAATAGAAATTTATGAAATTTGTGAATAATAGAATGATTGAATAACTGAGTAACTGAATAACTGAATGACGGGGTAACTGAAGCTACTTTTTTTGTGAGTTTTTGCGTGATACAACTACGATTTTTAAAATCTCTTCGTTTTCATCATAGAGATTTTGTAATAATTCTTGTTTGACAATATTTGTTTCCCACAATAACTCTAACCAAAACATGGTTTCATCAGTTTCTTCAATAACAATACTGATCTTGCTATGGTATTCCGCATTTGAACGCGCTCTGCATGCAGCCCTGTAATTGGCAGCAACAGAAGTTGCCGAACGGAATAACTGTTTCCCGATAATCTGCGCTTCCGTTGTTTTTGGCAACGACTGATACAGCTTGATCACCCGCAAAGCAAATATTTTTGTTCTTTGCTTCAATTCATCCCTATATTTGAATGTTTCCATATCAACTATTAATTTCGGTGAGCTCGCAAGCTCGGTTCAGTTATTCAGTTACTCAGTTATTCCGTTATTCAGCCATTCAATCATTCGCTCTTGATTGCCTTCACCGGGTTAGTCATTGCTGCTTTTACTGCCTTCCAGCCAACAGTCAACAACGTTAATGCCACTGTAACGATTCCTGCTAAGGCAAACATCCACCAGCTAATGCCGATACGATACGCATAATCCTGTAGCATCTTATCCAGCCAATAATAGGCCAATGGGAAAGCAATGAGCATGGCAATACCCACTAATATGAGAAATTCCTTCGAAAGCATTTCCACAATACCGACTATACTGGCGCCAAGCACCTTACGGATACCTATTTCGCGGGTTTTAGTTTCGGCGGTGTAAGTAACTAATCCGAAAAGGCCCAGGCAGGAAACCAGGATGGCAATGACAGAGAATATATTGAATAGCCGTTCCTGCATCTGGTCGTTGCTGTACATTTCGGCAAAAGTATCGTCCATAAACTGATACGAGAACGGAAAGTCCGGATCATACATTTTCCATGCACGCCCGGTGGCGGCAATTGCTTCGGCAATTTTCCCCTGTTTCGCTCTCACATAGATCGTCCAGGGTGCTTCCTGCAAATACATAATGATGGGGCCTATCGACTCGTTCATGTGCTTGAAATGAAAATCCCGGACCACCCCGGCAATCACACCTTTACCCCGCCAGGGCAGGTCGATGGCTTTCCCTACCGGCTGGTCGATCCCCATCTGTTTGACGGCTGTTTCGTTGAGAATGTATCGCGACGAATCGGCCGAGGAGCCTGTAAAGCCAGACCCTTCAACCAATTGCATGTCCATCATGACAAAAAAATCACGATCGATTCCTTCAGTTGAGAGGCTAAACTCCCGCCCGTCCTGCATTCCCTCCCAAGTGATATTGCTCATGGCGCCCACATCCATAATGTTGGCCGACGAACCGGTGACACCGGCAATAGACGGCTCATTTTCCAAATCGTTCTTAAAGTTCCGGTAGTTGTTGCGCATGTTCAGGTTGGAGAACATATTGGTCAAAAAAGCCTGTTCCTTGTTAAAGCCCAGGTCTTTTTGGCGCATGTAGCCCATCTGCCTGTTGAGCACAATGGTGGATACAATTAAAGTTACAGTGGCTGCAAACTGGCATACAACAAGCGCTTTCCGCAACGAAAAATCAAGCTTGCTTTTGCTGATGTTTTGTTTGAATGCATCCAATGGTTTGAACAAAGCCAGTTTAACCGCGGGATAAATCCCGGCCAGCAGGACTACCGATACAAGCATCACCCCACAGATAGCCCAGAGCCCGGGATTGATCAACGAGAAGCGGAGCATTTTTCCGGTAATTTGATTGTAGAAGGGAATGGACAACAGTACCAATAGGAGGGCGATAGCAAGTGCGGCAAGGAAAAGAATAACAGCTTCGCCGATCATTTGCCCGAAGAGACTGTTTTTCTTTGCACCCAGGATCTTACGCACAGCTATTTCCTTACCTCTTTTCCCTGCACGTGCCGTAACCAGGTTCACATAATTGATGCAGGCAATCACCAGCAATGCCAATGCAATTACAGAAAAGAGACGTACCGATGCGATCCCTGTATCGCTTCCGTCGGCAGCGTGCATGCGGGTATCGGGAAGCGGCTGCAAACGGTATGACTTAACACCGGCATTCGATACATTTTTATTATGCAGGTCGCACAATTGTTTTTCAATCAAACTTTTGTCCGCGTCGGGTTTTAGCAATATGAAATTCTTGAAAGCCCAGCGACCCCATGTGTTTTTATATTTCGACCGTTCGAACGAGAATACGGCGCTGTATCGCATGTATGTATTGGACGGCTGGTCCTTCACTACGCCCGACACGTGGTATATTTCATTTTCTTGGCCACCGCCGTTTCCACCTGTTAGCTGCTTGCCCAAGGCGGATTCATTGCCAAACAGTTTCCGCGCCATTGACTCGGTGATCACTACCGAATAAGGGTCGGGCAACGCATTAGCAGACGATCCTTCGAGGAAAGTATTGTCGAACACACGGAAAAAAGTGGTATCGGCTGTGATGAAATCATCGCCGATAAATTTACGGTCTTCGTACTCCACAAAGCCCAGGTCGTATTGCATGTTTACGGCACAGGCTGTTTCCACCCCCGGTATCTCTTCCCTGGCCACGTACGAAACGGCTGTTGGAGTATATGACCAGTACATATCCTGCCCATCGTTTTCAAAGTTGCCGATTGCCACGCAAATATCATTTGCACGCTCGTAGAACCGCTCGTAACTCAACTCGTCCCACACCCAGAGCATGATCAGGATCACGGCTGCAAGGCTTACCGCCAACCCGCCGATATTGATTGAAGAATATAAACTATTGCGGCGCAGGTTACGATAAGTAATTTTTAGATGGGAAAACATGATGATAAGGTGTTAAAAATTATGTAACTTTGCCAAAAAGATAAAGAAATGATCGTTGAAGTAAAAGAAATTACGAAGGATAATATTTCCGACCTGCTCGGAAAAATGAAAAAACGGAAGAAAAAGACTCTTGCCAAACATTTCGGTAAATTGAAGCGAGGTATCGATGGGGTTGAATACCAAAAAGCTATTCGAAATGAATGGAATTGATTTTTTCGTGGACACCAATGTTCTGATATATACCATGGAGGGACATCCCGCAGTGTCGGGTATGATGCATTGTTCGATAGCAGTTTCGGTAATATCGGAAATTGAACTGTTGGGAAAAAAGGACATCTCTCCGCATGAGATTAATGCTATCCGGAGTTTATTGAAGGACTGTGAAATCATCGACTTTAGCAATACAATAAAAGAAATAACCATATCTTTAAAACAGAAATATTCGATCAAGACGCCTGACGCTATCATTGCAGCTACTGCAAAAAGTTTTGACTTGCCGCTTATCACAGCCGATAAAGGCTTTAAAAAAATCGAAGGTATTAACATTGTCCTTTTAGACTTGTAATATTTTTAGGGGGAAGATCGTAAGACATGTGAGGAGGCGTTTTTACGATCTTACGGTCTTCTTTATTCGCTTTTGATCGCTTTCACCGGATTAGCCATTGCTGCTTTAAGCGATTGTGCACAGATGGTGGCAAGGGCGACAACTATTGCAAATACTCCCGCGAGGATAAAAATCCACCAGCGTACCGGGACATGATAAGCAAAATCGTTGAGCCAATGGCTCATGGCATACCATGCAATCGGTGAAGCAATGATGACCGCCACGAGTATGAGTTTCAAAAAATCATTTGATAAAAGTATCAGGATATGGCCTATACGAGCTCCCAATACTTTCCGTATGGCGATTTCTTTTGTTCGCTGCTTAGTCATAAAGACTGCCAAACCGAATAAACCCATGCAGGAGATGAATATAGCCATAAACATGGATATGCTGATGATCTGTTCCGTCTTCCGTTCATTCTCATAAAAGGAAGCGATGGTGTCATCGAAGAAAGCAAGCTCCATCTGTTCATTCGGATTGATTTCTTTCCATACTTTCCCAAAATCGGCCAGTATTTGTTTGGTTTCGCCTGCCGATTTTCCCTGGGTAGACAATTTTACCGACATGGTGTATATTTTTTGATTGGAAGCGCTGATACAAATAGGAACGATTTCGCTGTGTAGCGAAGACAAGTGGTAATCGGCCACCACCCCTACGATAGGCGCTTGTCTTTGTCCTTCAGGTACTGATGCTCCATCCGGTAGTTGATCCCATATGCCTGCTGTAAGCATCTGTCCGATGGCGTCTTCCGGATTTTGATATCCGAGTTGACGTACAAAGGCTTCGTTCACCACAAATTCTTTCATGTATTCACTGGGGAGCACATTACGTCCGGCCACCAGCTTGATTCCATACAATGGAATAAAATTCTCATCGCAGCGCTCAAACGAGCAGAAATAATCCTGCTTTACTCCACTCATGGTTGCAGAAAAACGGGTAAAGTTGTGTTGGTCTGCTGCCGGTGTTTCCTGATGAAGACTCACATCTTCAACATAAGGAAGTTGCCGGATTTTTTCAGCCATGACCTGGAGATTTCCTTTCATTTCAACATGGACAATGGCATCCTTATCAAATCCCATGTCTTTGCTCATCATATAGTGAATCTGATCGCCAATAATGATGGTACAAATAATAAAAACCAACGAAATGGTAAATTGGAATACAATCAACGATTTACGCAACCAATTTCTCGAACTTCCTTTGTGTGTGGCTGATTTGATGCTGTCTAACGGTAAAGCGGAGGACAATACTTTTGCAGGATAGAAGCCAGCCAGAAGCGTTGTACAGATAGTGATCGCCAACAGGAATAACCAGGTAAAAGGTTGGCCCAATTCTAAAGAAATTCCTTGCGGGACAAAAGATCCGAATAGGGATAATAACGGTCGCGCTGCCAGCAGGGAAATAATAACCGCAACAATGGTGATCAGTAAAGTTTCATTCAGGAACTGCGCCATTAGTTTTTTCCGGCTACTGCCCAAAACCTTGCGTATACCCACTTCCTTGCCGCGTTGTAAAGATTGCGCCGTAGAAAGGTTGATAAAATTACAAGCGGCAATCACCAGGATGAATACAGCAATGGCCGTTAATCCGTACAAAATGAATTGATGCACCGGATGTGAGTATACGTCTCTTAATTTTGTATTAAAGTGGACATCAGCAAGAGGTTGTAAGAATATAGATACTTTCATATCCTGTACCGGTTTGAAATGCCTGCCCACAAAGGAAGGAAACTGGTCCGCAACAGCATCAAACGTAGCATCTTTAGACAATTTGACATACACCTGCATCGTGTTATCAGCGTCCCTGTCGAGCTGTCCTTTCAATACGCTTCCGGGAACAGTTGCCATCGAAATGAAATCGGTAAACGTAAAATCGGTCTTCTTGTTCCAATCCGCGACAATTCCGGCAACATTCACCGTCAAGGCATTATCGTAGATCAGTTCCCGACCCAACATTTGATCATAAGGAATGTCACCAAAATATTTCTTTGCTTTATTGGCTGTCAGGATCACCACGGACGGTTCGGTGAATGTTACCGGGTTGCCTGCCAGCCAGTGATACTGGAAAATATCAAAATATTGTGGTTCGGCAACCACAATCTCAGCCGGATCGACACCTGACCTCGGTTCATTAAACTGTTTGTACTCGCCCTGCTCAGGGACACTTACTTTTACCTGGTAATTGTAGAAAAACGCCGCTGTTTCCACGCCGGTAACCTCGTCCCTTATCGCCAATGACGTAGCCGGAGACATGCCGGTTGACAACGAAGTTTTACCCTGATGGGTACGCTCTCCATAAACCCGGTAAATCCGTTCCTTATCCGGATGAAAAGTATCAAAACTAAGTTCGTGCCGGATGATCAGGAAAATGATCAGGCAGGATGCCACTCCCAACGAAAGTCCCAATACGTTGATGATCGAAGAGGTTTTGTTTTTGGCTAAATAACGCCACGTGATTTTGAAATAATTTTTGAACATACCAAGTAATGATCAATGGTTAATGATAAATGGTTAATGACCTGCCCGTTCGTTCAGGCGGCTAAATGACTTCCGTCCGACTATGCCCGCCCGTACGATATAGTCGGGCAGGTCATTCAGGCGGGCAAAGCGCAAAAAATTAAGTTTAAATAAATGTCAAAAACGTCAATTATATCTGTATGATACTTAATAATGCTGTTAAGACGCCCTTAACAACTCGGTTAAGATGCCTTTAACAACGCTGTTAAGACACCCTTAACAACTCGGTTAAGACACCCTTAACAACTCGGTTAAGGCGCCTTTAACAACACTGTTAAGGCACCTTTAACAATATGTCCGGCCATCTGCATAAACGGTATTTATTTATGATTTAACGCACTACCTTTGCTAAGCGCCGCTCTCCCCCTCTCCTTCGGGGAGGGGGCCGGGGGGGTGGGGCTCTCCCCTACACAATCATCCCGTCCAGCAGATTGATGATCCGGTGTCCGTATGCGGCATTCTTTTCGGAGTGAGTTACCTGCACAATGGTCACGCCGTCTTCCTTATTCAGTTTCGAGAATATTTCCATGATCTCTTCACCTTGCCGGGAATTGAGGTTTCCTGTCGGTTCGTCGGCCAGCAACAACCGTGGGTTGGTGATCAATGCCCGTGCGATGCCGACCAATTGTTGTTGACCTCCAGAAAGCTGCGATGGAAAAAGATCTTTCTTGCCCACGATATTGAAACGGTCGAGCATGTCGGCCACGGTGGCTTTGCGTTCGCTCGCCTTTATGTCGTGGTAGAGCAATGGCGCTTCGATGTTTTCCTTTACGGTAAGCTCGTCGATCAGATGGTAAGCCTGGAAGATAAACCCGATATTGTGCTTGTGAAGATCCGAACGTTGCCGTTCCTTGAGTTTGTGTACCGGCTGCCCGGAAAACTCGTATTCACCTTCGTCGAACGTATCGAGCATGCCCAGGACATTCAGTAAAGTACTCTTACCCGAACCCGACGGCCCCATGATGGAGACAAATTCGCCCTGTGCGATATGCAGGTTGACGTCGCGCAGCAGGAAGATCCGTCCGCTGCCACTATTTACCCATTTGGTAATGTGATGTGTTGTTAACATATTCAGATGTGATTTATGATTAATTAATTGAATAACTGAATGACGGAATAACTGAATAACCGATCAATTATTCAGTTATTCTGTTATTCTGTTTTTAACGATTTTACAGGATTGGCGGTTGCTGCTTTAAACGATTGCATGCAAACGGTGATAAGGGCGACAACTACCGCAAATACTCCCGCAAGGACAAAGGTCCACCAATGAATCGGGACACGGGAAGCAAAACCTTCGAGCCAATGGTACATGGCATACCACGCAATGGGCGAGGCGATGATGGCAGCAATGAGTACCAACTTAAGAAAGTCGCCCGATATCATGGATAAGATGTTGAAAATACTTGCCCCCAACACCTTTCGAATTCCTATCTCTTTTATCCGTTGACGGGTAATAAAAACAGCTAAACCGAACAGACCCATGCAGGATATGAAAATGGCAATACCCATAGCTAAGGAAAATATTTGCGCCGTTCTTTGCTCGTTTTTGTAAAATGAAGCTATTTTCTCATCAAAAAAGCTGAGCGCAAAACGTTCATCCGGATTTATCTCTTTCCAGGTGGATTCGAAATCGCCCAACATACGTTTGACATCGTCATGTTTTTTTCCTGTTGTCGAAAGCTTGACCGACATTTTGTCTGTTATTTGGCTGGTGGCGCTGATAAACATTGGGGTTATAGCTTCGTACAATGGTTTCAGGTGAAAATCGGACACTACGCCTACGATTTTCAATTGACGAACCTGTCCTTCTGGAATAGTTACCTCTTCGGGCAAACCGTCCCAGATGCCGTTGTTCATCATTTGCCCCACGGCATCGGCCGGATTGTCGAATCCCAATGCCCTGGCGCATGTTTCGTTGATGACGGCTTCTTTCATGTAATTACTCGGATAAAGATTCCTTCCGGCAATAATTTTCAATCCATAAAGCGGGATATAGTTCTCGTCGCAAAGTTCCAGCGATGCAAGTGTTTTCTTCTCTTGTCCTTCATGCAGGCATGAAATAAATGTACCCGCATGCCTTTCCGAGGCAGGTGTTTCCAAGTGGATGCTGAGCGCCTTTACATAAGGGTACTGTTTGATTTTTTCGGCCAATACCTGATGGTTATGTCCTTCCAACTTGATGCAAACAATTTCGTCCTTATCGAATCCCATATCCATATTCAGCAGGTGTTTGATCTGGCTGCTTACGATCAATGTGCATACGATCAACACCAGCGAGATGGTAAACTGGAAAACGGTCAGTGTCTGGCGAAGATAGCCTTTCGAACCTATCCTGCCGGGTGTAGCTCCCTTGATGCAACTCGACGCATGCCGCGCCGATAGTACTTTTGCCGGATAAAATCCGGCTATCAATGTTGTACAAACAACCATTCCTAATAGAAACAGCCACAACGAAACCTGTTGGAAATCAAGTGAAATACCCGGGGGCAAAAATGAACGAAAAGTCGATAACAGGAAGGGGATGATGGCTACAGCCAGCACCGTGGCCAGAAATGTCACCAGAAATGTCTCACCTATAAACTGGGTTATCAGGTTCATGCGGTTTGCGCCCATCACCTTGCGAACCCCTACTTCCCGGCTTCGCTGGATTGATTGCGCTGTGGACAGATTGATAAAATTAAAAGCGGCAATCAACAGAATGAAAACAGCAATTGCCACTAATCCGCGTAGAGTGGGCAAATGCGCTTTGCGTGAATATGCATCTTTCAGCAAGTTGTTAAAGTGTAAATCGGAAAGCGGCTGTAATCTCAGTGTCATCTTGACCTCAGATTCAGGATCACGATTCAGATGTTTATTACCCCATTCAGCAAGTTGCGATTCTACCATGGAAAGATCAGCCGCCGGCGCCAACTTGACAAATGCCTGGGTAGTGTGGCTCCACATGCCCCATGAGCCTAAATCAATCGAATTTGCTAAAATACTCCCGGGTATAGAAGCCTCTGATATGAAATCGGTAAAAATGAAATCGGATTTTTGTGTCCAATCCCCCACAATTCCACCCACCACCGTATGTAACCCATCATTGTATACGACCTCTTTACCCAACATTTCATCAAATGGTATCCGTCCGAAATATTTATGCGCCTTACTTGCCGCAAGTACTGTTACGTTAGGCGCATTGAACGATGCGGCATTGCCGGCAAGCCATTTGTATTGAAATATATCAAAATAGCGGGGGCCGGTGACTATTACATCGGAAGTTTCCGTCCCTGGAGTTGGAGACTCGAATACTTTACCGTTCCCCTCAGAAGGTCCGTTTGAATGACTTAGTTGAGCAGGTATTTTTACTTTCGCATAATAATTATAAAAACCAACTACCGACTCTACCCCGCTTATTTCGTCGTGTAAAGCCGAGGCCAACGGGTTAGGTATTCCTGCAAGTTTATCCTTGTTGCCTAAAAATTCGCGATCAGCATAAACACGGTAAATCCTTTCCTTATCGGGATGAAATGTATCGTAACCCAATTCATGTTGTACAACCAAATAGATGATCAGGCAGAAAACAATGCCCAACGATAAACCCAAAATATTGATGATGGATGTTGTCTTGTTTTTGATGAGATAACGCCAAAGAGTTTTGAAATACATGGAGCTCCATCCCGACCCTAAAGCCCCACCCCAACCCTTCCCACTTGGGGGAGGGAGAGTGCTGCTATTCATCTTTTTTACAAGATTTCCTTTCATATTATTCAAATTACACTTTGTTTGATTTAACGTACTGTTTTTGTTGGGGCTTTTACTCTGTTTTTAACGATTTTACAGGATTGGCACTTGCCACGCGCCAATTCTGGAACGTTACCGTACCGACCGTAATCGCGGCTATAACGATAAAAGCCAATAGATAAACCCACCAGTACATCGGCGTTTTATATGCGAAGTTCTCTAACCAGCGGTTAACGGCATACCAGGCAAGCGGGGCGGCCACAACAAAGCAGATTGCCAATATCTTGAAATATGCCTTGTTGAACATGATGATGATACCGGAGACAGACGCTCCAAGCACTTTGCGGATGCCGACCTCTTTCCGGCGGCATTCGCTGTCAAATACCACTAATCCGAAAACGCCAACTATGGATATGAATATGGCAATCAGGCTGAAAAGCGAAATCAACGAACTCAGCGACGATTCCTTTTCATACAGATGTTGCAGCACTTCGTCAAAAAAATGGATTTCAAACGGATAATCCGCATCAAACCCGGCAAGCGTTGAACGGATATGCGACATTCCCGCATGCAGATTCGTTCCTGCCTTTAGTTTAATATAAGCAAAATTAAGTTGTGATGCCCACTCGGTTCCATACACATAAAATGCCATCGGTTCAACCGTCACGCGAAAAGAGGCAAATTTGATATCCGGTATAAACCCGATAATTTCAATGTCACCTTCAATTGATGTGTTCAGTTCCAAGCTGAATTGCTTTCGCGCAGCTTCATTAAATATATACGCGCCGTGTTGCGTATTTGTATCCTCTTGTCTGAAATCGCGGCCCTCGGCGACCTTGATACCCATTATTTTCAAAAACGAGTAGTGCACGGGAATGACTTGGTACATAATATCCTCATCTTTATATTTGCGTCCCCACTTCATATACCCGTCGGAACTCGACAACAGGAATTGCCCGTAAGTAACATCCTCAACCCCCGAATATGATTTTAATTGATCGGTAAACGCATCACGGCTTTTTTGTATTTGACCGATATTGACCGTAACTAATGCGTCCTTATCGTAACCCAAAGACGAACTTTGCATGAACCGGTTTTGCAGGTACATGAAAGATGCGCCGATGATCAGCGCAAAAGAAGCTACAAACTGAATGCTGATCAATGTATTACGTAAGCTTTTGCCTTTGGGCGACAGTCCGAAACTTCCCTTCAATACCAACGCCGGGGCAAATGAAGTGATGTAACGCGCCGGGTACACGCCTGCAAGAAAACCGGTGAGCAATGCAACCAAAGCCGTTCCGCCGGTAATCAACGGATGAGCCGTAAACGACAGATCGGCGTCTGTCAACTTTGCCATCGGACTGTTGTTGAACAATAAAATGAACAAAATAGCAACAAGATACGACAGTAAGCCAATGACAATCGCTTCAAAAACCAGCGCAAAACGCAAGGTGCTTTGTTTGGCTCCCAATACGCGCTGTGTGTTGATATTCTTGATACGCATGGGCGTCAGCGCCGTGCTGAAATTGGTGAAATTGATGGCCGCTATGGCGATAAGCACAATGGCAATGGCAAACAAAATCATCAATGTCTGCCGGCTTGCTTTGGACATGAAATCATATTGTACATCCGTTACGAAATGAAGTTCCGGCAGAGCCGTAAGCCGCAGACTAAAACCGGCTTCGTCCCAGGTGAATTTTTTACCAAAAAGTGATTCGGGAAGGTCGAAATTCCGCTTGAAGTCATCGAATAACAAAGACGCATGAGAAGCGTCATCCAACCGGATATAGGTAAGGTAATTAAAATTTCCCCAATTATCCTTATTTTCCTTTTCAGGTATGGAAGTATATATGCAGTTGTTGACGACAGTGTTTACAGGAAAATCGCGATACACTGCTCCTACCGTTTGGCTTCCCCGGTCGAAGAAAAGCTGTTGGCCGACAGCCGACTCTTTTCCGAATATTTTGTGCGCAAGGCTCAGCGGGATAATTACATTTTCGGGCGATTTAAGCGCATCCTCCGTTCCTTCCACAAAATCAAACGTAAATACATCGGTAAACTCGGGCGATACCGCCATTCCTTTTTCCTTGTAAAAGTTCCGCACCCCATCCTTTTCCACATGGAAAAAAACATCATCATTGCCGGGGTTGCTGAGCGCACCGCTAATAATATGAGGCGACGATTCGAAAAAACGTTCGGCAAGGGGGCGGCTGATCACTGCCCAGATATTGTCTTTTTGAACAAGTTCCACACGGAAAATCTGATCATGGTCTTGATGGGATTTGTCGAAACCGTTATCATAATCCAATTGGATCATGATGACCATAAATGCTGCAAAAGCAATCGAAAGACCCAATATATTCAGGATTGTCGCCATCTTAAAACGGCGGACGACACTTAAAAGGTTACGTAAAACAGGTTTCATAAGGTTAAGTTATTAGGAAGCCCCACCCCAACCGTTACTCACTATCGTTCGTGAGATTGCTTCGTTATGTTTCCCAAGGGAGAAGCTCCGTTTATAATTATATTATTGATGACAAAATACTTATCGTTAGATTTAACGCATTGTCTTTGCTAAGCACCGTCTCCTCCCCCCAAGTGGGGGAGGCCGGGAGGGGGCTCCTAAAACATCTTATTCTCCAGCACCGTCTTTCCGTCGAGCATACGTACGATACGGTGGGCGTAGCGGGAATCATGTTCGCTGTGGGTTACCATCACGATGGTGGTACCGGCTTCGTTCAATTCGGTGAGTAAGTCCATTACTTCCTGTCCGTTGCGGCTGTCTAAGTTACCGGTAGGTTCGTCCGCCAGGATCAGCTTGGGACTGTTGACTACTGCACGTGCCACGGCTACACGTTGTTGCTGGCCACCAGAGAGCTGTGAAGGAAAATGGTTGCGGCGGTGCATCATCTGTACCTTTTCCAGGGCGGCTTCGGCGATCCTTTTCCGGTCGGCGGCTTTTACCTTGTTGTAAACCAATGGCAATTCCACATTTTCGAATACGGTCAGTTCGTCGATCAGGTTAAAGCTCTGGAATACGAACCCGATATTGCGTTTGCGGAGGTCACTGCATTGGTTTTCACTGAATTTCGCTACCTCGATGCTGTTGAATACGAAACTGCCCGAATCGGGTTTGTCCAACATGCCAAGAATATTCAGCAAGGTCGATTTACCGCAACCCGACGGTCCCATAATGGCTACAAATTCGTGCTCGGCTATGTCGAGCGACATTTTGTTCAACGCTACCGTTTCCACTTCTTCCGTACGGTAAATCTTTTCCAACTCGGCAATCTTTATCATGATTTTCTATTTTTTAATTATTTTTTAGATTGAATCTTTGCAATGTATAATCAACGCTTGTGCCAAATATACAACTATCTGAATTTTATTAATATGCTATTTTAAACGCTTGATAAAGTGTACGTTTTCGATACAGTTTGTGTCCGCTTTTGAACACTTTTATGAGGGGGTATTTTATATCTGTCCGGATTTAATACTAAATCGCTATCAAATTTAAGTAGAATTAGAGGTTGTTTAAAATATTATGCATGCCGGGTATTGTACCTAAAAAACATTATCTTTACGGAGATGTTAAATTTAGAGAGATGAATTTATTAAATTTTGTAGCGCAGTACCCGGATGAAGCTACCTGTCGCGCCGCTTTTAAGGCCTACCGGGATTAAGAGGGAGTGGTTTGTCCCCGATGTGGGCACACCCATCATTATTGGAAACGGGACAAAGAACAATACGAATGCAAGAAATGCGGCAGGCGCCAGAGCCTGCGCAGCCATACCGTCATGCACGGTTCACAATTGCCCTTCCGGTATTGGTTTATCGCCATCCACCTGTTGACTTCCACCAAAAAGAGTTTTTCAGCCCTTGAACTTCAACGCCAGCTGGGACACAAGTATTATGATCCGATATGGGCGATGCTGCATAAAATACGAGCAGCCATGGGAGCCAGGGATGGTCTGTACCAACTGACCGGTATGATAGAGTTGGATGATGGTTTCTTTTCTACGGATAAGAAGGAAGAAGACAAGGATCAGCCGCAAAAGCGAGGTCGGGGAAGCCAGAAGAAAAGCAAAGTGTTGGTGATGGCAGAAAGTGAACCGGTAGAAGGGAAAACCACCCCAAAGGGCAGAGCACGCAAGGTAGGACACATCAAAATGATGGTCATGCAGGATTTGAAATCGGATACGGTCACCTCTTTAGTGGAACAAAATGTATCGGCAGATGCCAGGGTTGAATCGGATCACTCCACCTCTTATACCGGACTGCCGGAAGTGGTAGATGAACATCATCTACAGGTTATTGCCCCGCAGGATATCAACAAGATGTTACCTTGGGTACATCTTGCCATCAGCAATGCCAAACGGATACTTTTGGATATTTTTCATCACATGAAGCCCGAGTACCCGCAAGGATATCTGGATGAGTTCTGTTATAAATTCAACAGACGGTACTTTGGTGAAAAACTCTTTGACAGGCTAATGGTCGCTTGTGTAATCCATCAAAATAAATTTAGGTATAACATCCGGTAAGCATAAAAAATGCGTTTGTCAAATCACGAAATAATTACATTCAATACCATTACCCCTGCGAGTCCGACAATTGATACGATTGCCTCCATCACTGACCACGATTTGAATGTGTTTTTTAAGCTAAGGTTGAAATATTCTTTAAACATCCAGAATCCGGCATCATTTACATGCGAAAACATCAAACTTCCGGATCCGAGCGATAAAACCATCAGGTTGGGATCGATACCCGATTGTAGTATCAAAGGTTGGACAATTCCGGAGGCTGTTAAGGCTGCAACCGTGGCTGATCCTACGCATCCCCGGATAATGGCTGCTATCAGCCAACCTAAAATCAAAGGATGAATCGATAAATATTGCAGTTTTATCGCCAATTCCTGGCTTACCCCGCTATCTTCCATGACCTGTTTGAAAACTCCTGATCCTGCAATAATCAATAAAATCATGGCAATATCCTTCACCGCTTCGGAATAGGTATTCATTACGGTTTTGATACTTTTTCCCTGATTTATTCCCAAGGTATACGTTGCTACGATTAACGTTACCAACATAACAATGGATGGTGCGCTTATAAATTTAAGAAAACTATTGGTCGTACCGATGACATATGGTAATGCAGTGGCAACAATCAACAAAAAGACAGGTAGGAGGGCTGTTGCGAAACTATTCACTTTACCTGGAACAACCAGTTGTTTATCACTTTTTTGTTCGAATAATGTTATCTGTCCAGATCTTATGTTTTTTAAAAAACTTGAAAAAAGAGGTCCGGCTATGATCATGGCGGGAATAGCAATCAATAAACCGTAAATTAAAGTGATACCCATGTCGGCATCGAAAAGGGCTACCAATGCAACAGGCGACGGATGGGGCGGCAAAAAACCATGAGCTACTGAAAGAGCAGCCAACATGGGAAGTCCAATATAAACGGCAGGTAGTTTGTATTGGTAAACAATCGAAAAAATCAGCGGCACCAATAAGACGAAGCCAACACCATAGAAAAGAGGAATACCTACAATAAATCCTGTAACCATCAACGCCCATCGGATATGTTTGATCCCGAATATGCCAACCGTCACTTCCGCTATCTTTTGTGCCGCACCGCTCTCGGCTACTAATTTTCCCAACATGGCGCCCGTGACGATGATCACAGTGAGCGATCCCATAATATCACCAATTCCATTAGTTATCGAAACAGGTAGTTTATCCAGGGGGATACCTAATAAAGCTCCTGTAATGACCGATGTCAGCAAAAAAGCTATGAAAGCGTTGACTTTGAGCCCTGCAATCAACACGACTAAAAATGCCAAACAAAAAACAATGATCAGAAATGACATGATTTTAAATTATTGAGCAATTGAATGTTTTTTACAAAACGTATTAAATCAAAATTGTATGTCAAAATGAAAAAGTCCACTATTTATCTGTAAGTATTCGGATGTATCCATACTCTTCTACCCAATCTGATATTATACCTTTCACGGTCAAGTTTTGTGCAAGACAGGATTGCTTCATCGCTCGCGATTCGCAATGACGCGCTGTTGCCGGCCGTCATTGCGAGGCGTTAGCCGAAGCAATCTCAAATTGAAATGCATAAAACTATACCGTGAGCAGTATAATAATAGCATTTCAACATTTTGCAAATGTATGAAAAACCTGTAAGTCTATGGAAAAAACAAATGAATTCGAATTTAACAAAATAATGTACTACTGATAGACTTTTTTTCATGCGTAACATTCTGTTGATGAGGTTAGTGTAAAGACGATTAACCACATGTATGACTTTTTTGCGATTTTTTACAAAATCCTTGTCAACCGAAAGTACGTTTTTGTGTCATTCAAGGTATAACGTCAATTCATGCAAGGAAAAATTATCATACCAGATCAGATTAAAGAATGTATTGCTGCGCGTCTACAGGGAGATATCCCTGCGGAACAGGATATGATATTGCGTGAATGGCTGGAAAGCGACATGGTCAACAAACGTTTTTTTGAACAGTTGCAGATAATTTGGGAAGCCGCGCCAAAGTCTTCATCGCAGCAATTTGATGTGGACAAAGCATGGAAAGAGTTGGAAGAATATCTTGCCAAGACTTCAAGGCCGCAAAAATATGAATACCATCCTTACCTCAAGTTATACCGGAAGTTGAAACCTGTTTTAAAAATTGTAGCGTTGCTGGTGTTGGTTTACATCCTGGGCATTGCTACTGCTTGGTGGATAAACAAAACATCTGATAGTAACACCCTGTATGTGGAAATGACTGCTCCAAAAGGATCTCGGGCTTTTTTGTCTTTAGATGACGGCACTAAGGTATGGCTCAACGCCGGAACCAGCCTCAAATATCCCAAGAATTACGGACAACAAGCTCGGAATGTAAGTCTTAGTGGCGAAGCTTATTTCGAAGTAGCCAAAAATAAGGATGTTCCGTTTGTTGTAAACGCTAACGGGGTGAATATAACAGCACTGGGAACTTCGTTCAATGTAAAGGCTTATGTTGAAGATGGTCAAGTGGAAACGACACTTACCGAAGGTTCTGTACGGATCGAACAAGGCGACGGACAAACCGACATGAAGCCAATCATATTGCGACCTAATCAGAAGGCTGTACTTAAAGTTGGTGTAGTGCAAGATATTTTTGAAAAATCCGAAACGATTGCCAGCGGACCAGCATACGAATTAGATCCGGAACATGAACTAAGCCCGGGCTCAATACCGGAAAATGAAAAAATTGCTGATGTCGTCGAACTTTACGATACACGGCCTTATACTTCATGGAAAGATCCGCGTTGGGTGTTCAAACAGCAAAATCTGGCAGAATTAGCCACAAAGTTGGAACGACGATATGATGTCCATTTTATTTTCAAAGATGAACATCTCAAGGATTATGTAATCAGCGGTACGCTTCTTGACGAAACGCTCGAACAAGTGATGAATACCCTGCGGCTTACTGCCCCTATTGATTATGTTATCGACCATAAAACAGTAACTTTGAAAGAAAATCCGGAGTTAAAAAAGAAATATCAACGTCTAATCAAATAAGGCTTAATCCTCTTGTGTTTTATGAGATTTTTTTACAAATATGATATTTTGAAACCCATTGAGATGAGAGGGTTTGGCATGTGTCTTGCAGAGAGAGAGAGAGAGAGAGAGCTAACAAGTCCATTCTTCTTACGTGCTTCGCGCGCGTCAATAAACACATTTTTTTGGATCAACAGGCGGTGACGTTGTTTTGTATGATGCCACGAGCTTTACATTTTCATTTTACCGTCAACCTTTAAAATCAAAAATGCCTATGATATGACCCAATAGACTAAACAAAAAAGCATGAAAGGCGTGCAGGCCCTCCATGCTTAGATTTAAAATTAACAGCCGCCCCACTGCTTTCAAAAGATAGCGCGGCTTATGTCAAATATTAAATTTAGCAAATTTATGATTTATTTCAAACAATTCGTGCTTTTTTTAAAGAAAAAGCATAAAACTTATTCATTGACCATGAAACTCAGTTTTATTATTTGTATGTTGTGCATGGTGCATCTTTCAGCATCTGTTTATTCGCAAAACACACTGTTCTCGTTGGAACTGAAAGATCAAACAGTAAAAGCTATTCTCGATAAAATAGAGAATAACAGCGAGTTCCGGTTCTTTTACAACGACAATTTTGTCGATATGAACCGCGTAACATCGGTAGGTGTAAAAGACAAAAATATCACTGATATTTTAAACCAGTTGTTTTACGACACTCCGATTACTTACCAGGTGCTGGAAAATAACCTGATCGTGATTACGCCTCGTGGAATAACACTTCAAGGAATTGCTGTTAGTGGTACTATTACCGACAATAACGGCGAGTCCATGCCAGGTGTAAATGTGATAGTGAAAGGAACTACCACCGGGGTTGTAACCGATGGTAGTGGCAAGTATTCCATCACTGTGCCGAGCGAAAGTGCAGTTTTGGTATTTTCGTTCATCGGGTTTTCCTCTCAGGAGATCACGGTGGGTAGCCGCAGGAACATTGACGTATCCTTAGCCGAAGACACCAGGGAAATCGAAGAAGTTGTGGTTGTGGGCTACGGGACCCAGCGTAAATCGGACGTTACCGGTTCTGTCTCCATTGTTGACTCGAAGGATCTGTTGCGTACTCCATCTTTTTCCGCAATATCAGGATTAAAGGGGATTGCATCGGGTGTTAATGTATTTGTCAATTCCGGCAGACCCGGAGGAAAACAAACTGTGGTAATTCGTGGACAATCATCCATCAAATCAGTCACCGGTCCTTTATATGTGGTGGATGGCGTGGTGATGGAAGATTTCCAGTTTGTGAATCCCAATGATATCGAACGTATGGAAGTGTTGAAAGACGCTTCGGCGGCAGCTATCTATGGTGCACGCGGCGCCCAGGGAGTTATCCTGGTAACCACCAAAAGAGGTAATAAAGGCGACGGAACAATCGTTTCGTATAGTGGTTATGTAAGCGTTAACGCATTGGGCCGGAAAATGGAGGTGCTGGATGCCAACGACTATATGAAAGCGTATAGGATATCTATGCAAAACGCTGTGAAGTATGGCGGCAAAACGGTAGCAGAAATGGACAGTAAATGGACCGATATCGCCCAGAACAGTTCATTGAATCCGGATTACTACGACCTGTTCAGGATCAACGGTACATTCAACCCCAGGGGATGGCAGGATTTGAATGACAATACGCTTGAGCCTATCTATAATACCGATTGGCAGGAAGAATCGACGCGCAATTCCGTGTCGCAATCGCACCAATTGAATATCCAGCAGGGAGGCAAGAATTCATCCGTGGGCGCATTCCTGAACTATACGGACACTGAGGGATTGATGCTCAACACTTACATGAAACGTATCAATGCAAGAATTGCATACGACGCCGATGCGTTGAAATGGTTGTCTACCGGTGTTAACCTGATGGTGAACCATACTTGGGGAAATGAGACGGAAGAAGGCGGCGGAGGTCTGGAAGCCGTACGCAGTCTGATTGAAATGCCCACCATTTTCCCGGTGAAATATCCCGACGGAAACTGGTCGAACACCACCAACAAAATCAATGGGTTTGGGTTCGAAGCATCCTCTAATCCGGTACACTTCCTTTCAGTCCGTGATCGAATGGTATACCGTACCCAGGTTTTCGGGAATGCTTCACTGACGTTCCATCTTGCAGAGGGTCTGGATTTGAAAACCCAATTCGGGGCCGACGGTCAAAAACGTACCTGGAGGAGATACTATCCGTACGGAGTAGTCAATATGGACAACGGAGGCAAGGGTCAGGCCCAGATGGAATACCAGGATGTATTGTACTGGCAGGAAGAAACCTACCTGACTTATAAAAAAGTATTCGACCAGCACCGCTTCAATGGCATGCTCGGTTTGTCGTGGCAAGAGCGCACCTACCGTAAGTCGACCAATGATGTAGGAAACTTTCCTACCAATGCTTTTGGTTTTGAAAACTTAGGCGCAGGATCCGAACAAAATGCTCAATCATCTGAATATCAACGCTGGGCGATGAATTCCTATTTCGGTCGTTTGGCCTACACGTATGCCGATAAGTATATGGCCACTCTTACTGCACGTATGGACGGTTCGTCCAAGTTCGGCGCCAACAACAAATACGCTTTCTTCCCGTCGGCAGGTTTGGGCTGGATGATTTCCAACGAAAGTTTCATGCAGGACGTTTCGTGGATCGACCAGTTGAAGCTTCATACCAGTTATGGTATGACCGGTAACAGCGAAATAGACCCGTACCGTTCGTTGTCGGTATATTCCACGACCACCGTGTTGTTGAATTCTGTCAGGGCTTCATCTGCATACCCCGATCGATTGGCCAACCCGGATCTTCGCTGGGAAAAGACCAACCAGTTCGACGTAGGATTTAACCTGAATATGTTCGGGAACCGTTTGAATTTCGATGCTTCCTATTATTACAAATATACGGATGACCTCTTGTTGGACGCTCCCATTCCGGGTTCTTCCGGATTTGATACTTACGTAAAGAATGTGGGCGCTGTTTCGAACCAGGGATTGGACGCCATGGTAACCGGAACGATGATTTCGACCGGTGACTTTGAATGGACAGCCACCGTGAATGCCAACTATAACAAAAATAGGGTTGAAAAACTGAATGAAAACAATGCCGATGTATTTGTCGGCGACAACTGGGTAGGCGCCCAGGTGATCATGAGGGTAGGCGAACCTTTAGCTTGTTTTTACGGATTAGAACGGTTGGGTATCAAGAGTCCAGAATATGTAGCCCAGAATGGCGGACGGGTTGGTTCTGCATTGCGCTCCAAAGATAAAAAAATCATCGGGAAAGGGATGCCGGATTGGACCGGTTCATTCATGACCAATTTCCGTTACAAAAACTTCGATCTTTCTGTTGATCTGCAATTTGTTATTGGCGGGAACATCCGCCAGGATTTTTACCATTCGTCCGAGGACCGTTTTGCTTTAACCAGCGGTTTAAAAACCATATTGACCGATGCCTGGACGGAAGGTATGCCCACCGACCAGCCCAATATGGTGCAAGCCATACGTAACGGGTCCTTCGACGGTCAGGATTCCAACTTCGACACACGTTGGTTGGCTAAAGCAAGCTATTTGCGCGGCAACAATTTCCAGTTGGGCTACAATTTCACACCCCAACAAACAAGCTTTCTGCATTTGAGCGCTTTAAGAGCATATGTAAGTGTTTCGAACCTGTTTGTGGTCACAGCCAAGGATTTCCAGGGATTCGATCCTGAAGGATCAACCCGCGGGGTATTTGAACAGAATGTTTTCTTCTTCCAGTATCCACGGCCTACTGTTTACACATTCGGTATCAATCTTACATTTTAATAACCTGAAAAAATTATTAATATGAATAGGATATATTTAAGTATAGTATTTATCGGCGTACTTTTGTTTTCAGCATGTTCAGGATTTTTAGATGAAGATCCCCAAAGCACGCTTCCGTCCGAAACCTATTTCAGTTCTTTAAAAACGGCTGAAGCGGCTGTAAATAACCTGTACCGTTTGGGAGCAAACAATTGGAGCAGCCCCGGGGTATATGGCGGCAGCAATTTAATGCTGGGCGGATGGAGCGCAGGTTTATTCGACAACCTGAACTATAAGGGTCAGGAATTGTATATTCAATATGCGCAGACATTCACCATGACTCCGAACAATGTGGATACCAAGATGGGCGATATCTACAAACAACCGTACCAGTCAATCGCCCGGGCCAATGGGGTTATCACTGTTTTACCTACGGTAAATTTAGTGGCAACCGGGATCAGCCAGAGCGATTTGGACAGGCTTGTGGCTGAAGCCAAATTCTTCCGTGCACAAAATTATCTGTGGTTGGTAAGACATTTCGGAGATGTCCCGATGGTGACCGTGCCGCAAAAAGCGACGGACGATCTGAATCTTCCGAGGACGGCTGTCAAGACCATTTATGAGTCCATTATCATCCCCGATTTGCTGGAAGCCGTTAAAACATTGCCTGTTAAAGCGCAATACAATAATTCCATGCGTATTTCCGCCCCGGTTGCATCGGCCTACCTGATCGACACGTACATCCAAATGGCAGGTTTCCCGGTAAGTGACGCTTCAAAATGGGCATTGGCAGCTGCCGAAGCGAAAAAATTCCTTCCGGGAGGCGCTTATGAATCCCTCTACTCGTTGGAAACCAATGGTGATTTCGAAGAGATGAGCGCTTATAACAAATTGCGAAGCGTCAATGTACAGGCGGCTTCTCCCGGTGGACTGAAGACTTCCTCTTCCCGTGAATCTGTTTATACTCTGGAATTTTATGGCGGGATCAGCAATGCAGGGTTTAATGCCAATGCATGGCCGATGGAAGTAGGCGCCTTGGGGTCCGCTGAATGTAAAGTCACGTTGACCAATAATGCTTACAAACCCATGCCCCGTTATTTGGCCATGTACGATGCCGCCAAAGACTTGCGCATGAAAGAAAAGCAATTTTTTGCCAACGCATTTGAAAAGAAAGACGGGAGTCTATTGGTCAATTTACCGGATAATACGCCTTCCCCGTATTTTTATTATGATTACGGCGGAGTAAAGAATGAAAACACTTCCGGTCGTCATTTTGCCCTTTACCGTCTGGCTGAAATGTACCTTTTTGCAGCCGAAGCCATTGCCCAGGCAGAAGGGGTGACAGCTCAGGCAGTAGACGCTTTAGCCACTGTCCGCGCACGGGCATACGAATTTGGCGGCATTGCGAAAGCAGACATCGTAACCGAACTTTCGGCGCTCCCGAAAGACAAGTTCATCGAACAAGTGTGGTTGGAAAGGTATCGCGAATTTGTATTCGAATTCAAAGAATGGAATTTGATACAACGTACCAGGAAATATCCAAAGACCAACGCAATGGATAGCTCTATTCCGAAAGGAACCGCTCAATTTGTCGATATCACGACAGTCGGCACCGATTTTTCGGGAGCAAAGTTATTTAGTGTGAATAACTTGCTGTGGCCTCTTCCGTTGACGCAAGTGCAACGTAATCCCAATTTGAGCCCTAACAATCCAGGGTACGAATAGAAAGTTGTAGCATAAGCCATATTGTTTCCCGCAGATAGCGCAGATAATCGCAGAAAGAAATCTGCGAAAATCTGTGAAATCTGCGGGAAACTTTTTTATTTGACGCATTAACTAAGCAATTCATGAACCGGATCATACTGTTTTACATTTTTGCCATCATTTCTCCCGGCTTATGCGGGCAGGAAATTGCAGACAGTTTATTTTCCTTGTTCAACAGGCAATTGAAATGCTTCCCGCAGGAGAAAATATATCTGCACACCGACAAGCCCTACTATATATCGGGCGAAACAATCTGGTTACGGGCGCACGTAGCCGACGCCGCCACACATGTCCCCGTTTCGGCAAGCCGTTACGTATACCTGGAACTGGTCAACCCGTTGGATACCGTGGTTGCGCGCATCAAAGTCCGCCAAACCGACAGCGCTTATTTTGGCCATATCCCCCTACCCCCCAACCTGCCCGAAGGCGATTACCGCATCCGCGCCTACACCCATTACATGCGAAGCCTGGACGAAGCCTATCTTCCTGTCAAAAGTATCCGCATCGGCGATCCACAGGCCCGGTTCATCAAAACAGATGCTCGGTTTGAATTCCTGCCCGATAAAAAAATCAATGCAGAATTCAGGTTTACGCATCCGTTATTATTCGATATCGTTATTCCCGAACAAATCAAACTGAGCATCAACGGAGGCCGGAAAATGAATCTCAAATGCAACGGTGGCGTTGCAGGCATTAACTTCGACCTTCCCGACGGATCGAAAACACGGGTCATACTCCTCGAAATAGAAAAAGACAAGCGCATGTACCGGCAATTCATCCCCGTACCGTTTCCCGATAATGAATTTGACGTCAGTTTCCATCCCGAAGGAGGCGCCCTGCTGGAAGGAACCTTTGTCAAGATCGCTTTCAAGGCGTTGAAGCCCGACGGAACGTCCACGGATATTACCGGGAAGATATACGATAACGAAGATCATGAAATCGCCGCCATCCAATCCGGCCATTTGGGGATGGGGAGCTTCGTGCACCTGGCTGAAAAAGGCAAAACCTATTACGCAGTTTGTGAGAACGAAAAAGGAGCATCCAAGCGTTTTGAATTACCCCCGGTGCAAACCGGAGGATATTCCCTGGCGGTCAACAGCCTCGACGACCGTTTGTTTGTGTCCGTATTGAAGCCCGCGGCCAGCTCGTTGCCGGACATCCTTTACCTGCTAGCCCATACGCGCGGGATCGTGCATGCTGTACGCGCCTGGTCGCGACAGGATGATTATGTCATTCTCCCGAAAGACATTTTCCCTTCGGGGGTGTCGCACCTGATATTGCTCGACTCAAAGCTGAGCCCCTTGAGCGAACGGTTGACCTTTATCAGCAACGACGACCAGGCCAGGGTCGATTACTACCCGGACAAAGACAGCTATAGCCGCCGTTCGAAGGTGCAGAACCGGGTAACGCTCACCGGCTGGGACAACCGCCCGCTGCAGGGAAGTTTCTCGGTAGCAGTGACCGACGACCGCGAAGTACATACGGATACCGGCAATCATATCCTGGCGTCGTTGCTGCTGGCATCCGACCTGAAAGGAAACATCGAAAATCCTGCTTCTTACTTCCGCGACGACACCGATTCGGCATGGGCTTTGGAGTTGCTGATGCTGACACAGGGATGGCGGCGCTACGACATTGCCTCCATTACCCGCAACGAACCTTTGTACCCGGCAGAGGCGCTCGAAATAGGCCCCGAAATATCGGGCGCTGTTAAAAACCTGTTAGCCGACAAAACCGTTGAAGGGATCGAAGTTTCGGCAGCTTCCATGAAAGACGGCTGTTTCGTGCAGGCCAGGACCGATGCCAGCGGGATATTCCGTTTGGCCGTCTGCGAGTCGCCCGACAGTACCTCTTTCATTGTCCAGGCCACGCCGGCGAAAAGACTGAAACAGCTGGAACTTTTTATTGATGCGGAAACGTTCCCCGGGATAACGCTTCCCGCAACCGCGAAAGCAGTCGATAAAAAAACGATGGTGCAGTATACCGATAAAGCCGAGCAGCAATACACCCATGAGCATGGTATCCGGACAGTCAACCTGAGCGAAGTGGTCATTACAGCCGACCGGAAACCAAGAATTACTTCACCGTATTATGAATACGCAGATCATTCTTTTACCGAAGACCAATTGGAGAAAATGCCCGAGGTTGATGCACCCGAATTGGTACGTCATTTTCCCGGTATGAGAATTGTTATTACACCTTACGGAAGTAAAATAGCCCTCTTTCGAAATAAAATACCTTTGCTGATTGTTGATGGATTTCCGATGGACCCCGAATATTTAGGAAAAATCCACAAAAGCGAAATAGCGCAGATCGATGTGCTCAAAAGTATTGACAATATTGTCATATACGGATTGCAGGGTTCAAACGGTGTTATTGTCATCTATACCAAAAAAGGCGGCCCACAGAAATCGGACAATCTATTTGATATTAAGGTAGTCAATCCCCTGGGCTATCAAAAACCGGTGGAATTTTACGTTCCGAAATACGACACCCCGCAAGCCAGAGAAAGCGCCCTGCCCGATTTACGGACGACCATCCATTGGCAACCGGATGTCAAAACAGATGAAACAGGAACGGCTTCGTTCGATTTCTATACGGCCGATTCAGAATCAAGGTACACTATAATTATTGAAGGACTAACTGACGATGGTAAAATAATTTACCGGAAGGAAAGCGTTGTGGTTGGAGAATAATAAAACCGGAGCAAGACAAGTAATGGTCATTAACCATTTATCATTAAACATTAATCATTCAATTTGTCACACGTAATCAATTAACCCGACACGTATCTTGGCTAAAGCACGGAATATTTGTGTTTTTACTGTCCCCACTGATATGCCGAGTATTTGGGCTATTTCCTCGTAAGACAATTCATCAATACGGCTCAATTGAAAGATTTCACGACATTGTGGAGGCAGCGTTTCCACTAATTGTGTCACACGTTCCTCCAGCTCCTTAGCCATCAGATATTCAGACGCGTCAGGTGTGCCGGAGGCAAATATTTCCTGCGACATTTCATCAGTCAATCCGATTATGTTTTTTTGTTTTTTCCACCCGCGTTGTGAAAAGTTAATACATTTGTAGCGTACAGCAGCGTACAGGTATCCAGCCTGAGACGTTTCTATCCGTATTTTTTCACGTTCTTCCCACATCTTCACAAAAACGTCCTTAACAATACTCTCGGCATCATCTGGCTGGTATACAATCGAATGTGCGTATGAGCACAAGCGGTTATAATAAAACTTGAAAAGTTCTTCAAAGGAGTCCTTGTCTCCTTCACAGATGGAATCGATCAAGTATTTTTCCGAATAACTCATCTCTTGTGTGTTGTCGTTGTCCGGACAACTGAAAACATGCATCCGGCCTCACTCATAATAAACATGTCAGCTACAAATTTACAGCTTTTTTTGCGATATAAAAACTGACATTTGTCACATTGCAAACTTTACCGGAATAAGATTTAGTGAATTTTCTATTTTTCCACTTGGCAAAAACAGCTATCTTTGCGGTTTATCCAGATGCAAGTATGATTTTTTAGGATTTTAAGTTCACTTGGTATTATCCTAAAAACATTTTTATTTTAATGCATAATGTTGGTATTGATCCTTTTGAATAAATATGTCGTCTGATTCAACTTCTTCCCCAACCCGGACAGCCATGACAGTTGGCGCGATTGTTGGTTTATTGGTGGTTGTTATTCCCATGCTGCCGGTACTGAACAATTGGGCGCAATTGATCAGTTTGGGTGTTTTTATTGGCGGAATATATTATGGAATGAAGCGTTTTCGTGATGGGCAGGACGATTATATTGGTTATGGAAAGTTGTTTATCACAGGGATGCAGATTGCTTTTTTTGCATCTATTATTCTTGCTTTTATAACATACGTGACAGCCAAAGTAATAGATCCTTCATTAATGGATATCTATCTCGAAACCATTGAAAAAACGTTACAATCATCAAAAATGCCGCCGGGAATTATCGATAATAACATGCAGGAGATGCGCAACATGATTTCACCGGTCTTTTTGGCTTTTGCCACCATATTTTCATACACTCTTGTTGGTATATTCATTGCAAGTATTTGCGGGTTGGTCTTGAAAAATCCGGGTCATACCGGAAAACCGCAAGGCCAAATATGATTTTTGATATGAACCTGTCCATTGTCATCCCATTGCTCAACGAAGCCGAATCCATTACGGAGCTTTCCTCATGGATTGAACAGGTGATGAACGAGCATCAATACAGTTACGAGATCATCATGATTGACGATGGTAGTCACGATAACTCATGGGCGGTAATTGAAAACCTGGCTGTTAACAATCCACATATTCATGCGATACATTTCCGTCGCAATTATGGTAAGTCGGCAGCATTACATTGTGGTTTTGGAAAAGCTGCAGGCGATGTGGTTATCACCATGGATGCCGACCTTCAGGACAGTCCTGACGAAATTCCCGAACTTTATCGTATGATTACTGAGGACGGGTATGATATGGTGTCGGGATGGAAGAAAAAACGTCACGACCCGGTTTCCAAAACGTTACCCAGTAAGCTATTCAATGCTACAGCCCGTAGGATTACAGGCATCAGACTACACGATTTCAATTGCGGATTGAAAGCCTATCGCAGGGACGTGGTCAAGAGTATCGAAGTGTATGGTGAAATGCATCGTTACATTCCGGTGTTGGTTTCGAAGGCGGGATTTACCCGGATCGGCGAAAAGATTGTGGAGCACAGGGCAAGAAAATACGGGGTCAGTAAGTTCGGGTGGAGTCGGTTGTTCACTGGAGGACTCGATTTGCTTAGTATCCTGTTTATTTCGCGTTTCGGCAAAAGGCCCATGCATCTTTTTGGAATATTGGGCACCATCATGTTTATTATCGGGTTACTTTCCTCTATTTGGTTAGGGGCACAAAAATTGTATCTCGTTCATCACGGCATCAGGGCCGGATTAATCACGGATAGTCCGTATTTCTACCTTGCTCTCACAACCATGATTTTGGGAACGCAATTATTCCTGGCTGGGTTTCTCGGCGAGCTGATCTCGCGTAATTCTGTCGAACGGAATGTATATCAAATAGAAAAAGAATTTTAGAACAAGTGCGCCATGTGATGTCAAGTTTTTATTGCACACACACAAAAATCAAGTTAAATTGAAAAGAGTAGTATACATTTGTTTTGGGATTGCCTGTTTCTTATTGCAAAGTCGTGTAGCAGTAGGACAATCGGATGCAGATATAAAAGCTGCAAAAGCAGCCGTAGCTCAAGCCAGTGACGGATATAAAAAATATCAAAAATTTTCGGCCAACGATAGTGTTCCTTGGCTATTGGGGGGAGACGCCTCCCTTTCATTCACGGCAACATCTCTTACTAATTGGGCAGCCGGCGGTGAGGACCAGATAGGAGTGTCGCCTATCGTCAATCTTTTCGCCAATTACAAGAAAGGTAAACGTACTTTCGAAAATTATCTCACACTCGCATACGGTATACTGAAAACAGGTGAAAGTAAAGCAGTGAAAAATGACGACAGAATATATTTTGCATCTAAGGCTGGTCTTCAAATGTCCCAAAAATGGTATTATACGGCTGCATTCCTGACCCGTACACAGTTCTCGCCAGGATATAAATATTCGGCAACAGATACCATCAGGACAAGTGACTTTCTTGCCCCGATATATTTATATCTGTCTGTGGGGCTTGATTATCGTCCGAGTAGTAAATTTTCTTCTGTTTTTTCTCCTATTATGGGAAAAGCCACCTTTGCCCGATCTGATGATATGAATGTACTGGCCAATGCCGGTCTAGTAAAAACTGGAAAAGATGAAACAGGCAAAGATATTCAGGTTCCCCACAAATCCCGCTATGAGTTTGGTGGTGGGATATTGTTGAATTTAAATGGTAACATTATAAAAGACAGGGTTACATATACTTCTCAAGTAGAATTGTTTTCAAATTATGTAAACAAACCCCAGAATGTGGATGTTACATGGGCATTCCAAGCCAAAATATTAATATATAAAAACATATCAGCCGATTTGCGATTCGACTTGAAGTATGATGACGATCAAAAAACGATTGATGAAAATGGAAAACCTGGAGGACCCAAAATCCAAATAAAAAACTATATTGGAGTAGGTTTATTTTATCAATTTAAATGAATATCTTGATGATTTTTTGAAAAACATATATGCTAATCGTCAAATTCATACGAACATCATATAAGTTTATTGTTTTTTTGATATTGTTGTTGGGTTTCAACGAACTATACGCACAATATCAGATTCCGTTTATCAATTACACTACAAAAAACGGGTTGGTACAGACCCAAATCAACGACATTTGTCAAGATCACCGGGGATATATATGGTTGGCTACAGCCGGCGGCATATGCCGTTTCGATGGCAAGAACTTTAAAAACTATTCCGTCTCGGATGGACTTCCGGCCAATACGGTAACGGCTTTGCTCGTTGACCGGGAAAATAGACTTTGGATAGCGATGCAAGGCGGGGGATTATCTGTCTATGACGGCAAAGTATTCAGGACATATGATGTTAAAGATGGTTTGGTCTCCAACAATATTGCTTCAAGGGAATTCAGCCGGGTTATTCTGGAAGATTCCAAAGGAAACATATGGTGTAGAACCGAAGAAGGAGTTTCCGTTATAGAGGGGGGAAATGTCAAGACATATAATAAAAATTCCGGTTTGGCCGGAAATAACATTACATGTCTCTCCGAAGACCGGCAAGGTCGTATGATCTGTGGTACGGAGAACAACATATCCATTATCGAAGACGGTAAAATTTCCAATTGCAACATAAGTGCAAGCTTTGGAATGGTGATTAGTATTTTAACCAATAACAATGGTGAAATATGGATAGCCGGAACAAACAATCATATAGCACAATTTGTTGGCAACCGGTTTATAGAATATAGCCTTCCAAGACAAGCCAATATTATCACGGCAAACTTTGATTCTCAAGGTAGACTATGGGTAGCAACAGTCGAAAGCGGCATATATGTATATGAAAAGAATGAATTTCGTCAACTTGGTCAACTAACCGACCCGGTCACTCGTATTTTTGAGGATTCACAAAGAAATATCTGGTTGTTGGCCCTTAATGACGGAGTATATAAGTTTGACAATCGAAAATTACATCACTACAGTGAATCATTAGGTCTGGTTGGTAGCCAGACAAAATGCATTTTTGAAGATATAGAAGGAAATGTATGGATTGGTACGGACAATGGAATATCCATGTACGGAAAAGTAATTTTTGAAACGCTTACCACCGAATCCGGTTTGCCGAACAATCATATTATTTCAGTCGCGGCCGACTCGTCGGGAAACATCTGGTGTGGCCCGCAAACCGGAGGATTGATCAGATTTAACGACTCCCGGATGGATATCTTTGAATCGCAGGAAAAAAACAAAAATCCCCGGACCAACTTATTCCTCAGTATCGAAGCCGCGAATAACAAAATATTGTTGGGTACATTTTCCGAAGGAATAGGTTATTTTTTGAATGGGAAAATTTTCCCTAACATTCTCAAACTAAGTAATACTGATATTTCTGATATAATCGACATTGGTGATGATGAATATTGGGCGGCTACGTCGCATGGTTTGATGCATGTCCGCAACGGGAAGGCTATCTTCTACGATACAGAAGATGGATTAATCGATGACTATATCTATTTTCTGGCTAAAGATTCAAAAGGCAGGATATGGTGTACTACCGATTTGGGGTTATCGGTTTTTGATGGACAGCAGTTTGTTTCCTATACGATCGAAAACGGATTACCGAACAATACATGCACAGATATTACCATTGATAAATATGGCGCCATTTGGTTGGGAACCGAAAATGGATTATGTAAAATAACCGAAACCGGCGGAATATTGACTTTCAAAGTATATACAATTAACGATGGATTGGCATCTAACTCTATCAACCTGGTACACGCAGACCAAAACGATAAATTGTGGATAGGCTATATCAACGGATTAAATACAATAGATTTAAAAACCGGTGATATCCGGTATTATGCCGAAGAGGACGGTTATCTTCCGATGGATTGTTACAGGGGGGCTGCGACAACCGATGTGTATGGTAATGTATGGTTCGGAACCGTTGCCGGATTGGTAAAATATAACCCTAAAGCGGATACCAAACGAATAACTCCGCCACAGACTTATGTCACCAACATCAGTTTATCCGATGGGGAAGATATCATGCAATATGCCGACAGTATCTCATCCAAGACCGGACTGCCGCAGGGATTGTCATTACCGCACAATAAAAATACCGTTCGTATTGATTGGATTGGTATTCATTTTACCGTACCGACCAAGAATAGATACCAGTTTATCCTTGAAGGATATGAAAAAACCTGGCATGAGGAAAGCCTGGAGACATTTCGCGAATATCAATTGTCGCCCGGCCATTATACTTTTAAAGTAATTGCATGTAACAACGATGGTGTGTGGAATACAGATCCTGTCAGTTACTCGTTTGTTGTCCGTCCGCCGTGGTGGGCTACAATAGTTGCGTACATTACATACGCGGTAATCCTGATGATACTCGTCATTTTGTATGTTAGGTGGCGCGAACGTTCTTTGATCGAAAAGAACCGTATCCTGGAAGAAAAGGTATACGAACGGACCATAGAAATAGAACTGCAAAAACAGAATATTATCGAGATCAACAAGGATCTGGAACTATATCAGGATGAATTGATCAAGCAGCGTGATATGGCTGCCACACAACGCGATCAGATAGCCGAACAACGAATGGAAATTTTGGATAGCATCCATTATGCCAAACGTATACAAACGGCTATTATGCCTAAACCCGAATTAATGGCAGAAATCCTTCCTGAATATTTTCTGTTTTTCAGGCCGCGTGATGTCGTTAGCGGAGACTATTATTGGGCTGCAAAACAAGGAAAAAGATCGGTCGTTGTAGCCGCCGATTGTACTGGGCATGGAGTACCAGGAGCATTTATGAGTATGCTCGGCATTTCCATCCTCAACGAAATTGTATTGAAACAGGAAGAGGATAAAGCAGCAGAAATACTTAACGAATTGCGTTCGAACCTGAAATGGATGTTATCGCAGACAGGCGCTGCCGGAGAACAACGAGACGGAATGGATATGGCTCTTTGTATCATCAACTATGATGCGATGGAATTACAATATGCCGGCGCGTATAATTCATTGTACTTAATTCGTAATGGGGAATTATTTGAATACAAGGCAGATAAAATGCCGGTTGGAATACATATTGGGGTCGAAAAAGAATTTACCAATCACACCATAGAATTGCAACACAACGATATGTTGTATGTCTTTTCCGATGGATATGTCGATCAATTTGGCGGGCCGGACGATTGTAAATTCAAATCCAAACCATTCAAACAACTACTGACCAGTTTATCGATATTGCCGGTCGAACAACAGAAAGAAAAATTGATTGAAATTCATGACGCCTGGAAAGGCGATAATCACCAGATAGATGATATTCTTGTGATTGGTATCAGGATCGGTTAACCCGATACGTTTGCCATTACATTGATCTATGAGCAGATTAGATATGCCAATCAAGGGTTAGATAGATATTGTCGATCAGCTTGAAAAGCTGTATTTTCATAACCTCGGGTAAGCGAAGTGTAACCTGGGGAAAAAACACATATCTTATCTGTCTGCAAGGCAGAACCGGATCAAAATAAGAATCTTGCCTTACAGGCAAATAGATGGTTATATTGTCTCTCCGGAGGCCAACAGCCTCCGGTTATGAAAATACAGCTTTTCAAGCTATTATTGTTTTCAACTCTTGATTCGCATTAGATATAAGCCTGTATTATTCATACTCGAATACGTCGCAGGGTTGAGCGGAATTTGTAATGCCGCCGAACGTGCTCTTTCCACTTTTTCTGGACATCCAGAATTTTAGTATGAATAATTCAGGATAGAAAGTTGTTGATGCAATTTCAACCGATACTGATCTGAGAGAAACTGTTTTATTGCTTGATTTTCAGAATACTTGAAAGATTTTACCATATATAATCTTGATTTAAGAAAATTTAACGATGAAAGCCCTGAAAATATTTTTTATGGCAAGGTTATTGTATTTACTCATATAAGGGTAGACCGGATGGTTATCCCTAATAGACCAAGTCAAACGCCTCAAAAGTAAAGATATGATAAAACAATATTTCCACATCCTTATTGTAGCGTGCATATTTTGTTTGACTGTTTTTTCCGCATCTGCTCACCAGATTTCGCTGAGTGATAGTATTACACAGGAAGTGCGGATGGTTAAAGATGTAACGCCATCGAAAGCGCAACTTGCCCTTTTAGACAATAAATTGAAAACCTATCCCAATCCAATAACCAAAGGAGGATTATTAACTGTTGAGGTACCGTCAAATAGAGGCGAAATAACATTGTTCATGTACAATACTGTAGGCAAAATAATACAGACGTTCAAGACGAGCGATAAAAAGATAGAAATTAACGTTCCGGAAACAACTGGCATATACTTGCTCCGTTTCGTTGAGAAACAAAAAGTATTTGCAGTAGAGAAAATTGTCGTAAAGGAGTGACTTTTTTTTGAAACAAAACAACTTAATTGTAATTTTGTAATTCGTAAAACAGCATTGCTGTGATGTAATCATTGTAGCAATGGTAGTGTTTTTACATTTGTTTGGCGCGCTAATCGTTGCCGGAAAGTTATATTGTAATCAATCAAATTATAAATAAAATGGTAATAGTAATTAATGAAAGTAATTTTGAAGAAGTCGTAATAAAATCGGATAAACCTGTTTTAATTGATTTCTGGGCTGAGTGGTGTGGCCCTTGTCGTATGATTGCTCCTTATGTCGAGCAGATTGCTACAGAATACGAAGGAAAAGCAGTTGTTGGAAAGGTAGATGTCGATCAGAATGACGATATAACCGCCAAATATGGAATACGTAATATCCCTACACTTTTATTTTTTAAGGGCGGAGAAATGGCCGACAAACAGGTTGGAATGACAACCAAGGCCGCCATAGCTGCCAAATTGGATGCCTTATTGTAATTTTTATTTCACAGATGTAAAAATATACCTGTGAGTCCCTATTATCAAAATCTTTCCAATGAAAAAAATTTTTGTTCTGTCTGTGATTTTTCTCAGCAGTCTATTTTGTTCTTGTGGGCAACCTCCCAAATATATACAACATGAAGGCTTCACAGAAGGAACTATTTATAAGATCGTCTATGAAAGCCCGAAAGGAGTAAATTATGAAAAAGAAATCATACAATTACTCCATGAATTTAGTGCGTCGCTATCTACTTACATTCCAACCTCATTGATTTCGCGTATTAATCAGAACGACCCGACGGCAGTGGTAGATGATTATTTCCGTACAGTTTTTAATAAGTCCGCCGAAGTAACCAAGGCTTCGGGAGGAGTTTTTGACATTACTATTGCGCCTATTGTCAACCTGTGGGGATTTGGGTTTACGTCGGAGCATCCGGATATGGACCCTAAAAAGATTGACAGTCTTTTGCAATTTGTGGGGATGGATAAGATTCGTATTTCAGGAGACAAAGTAATAAAGGATTCACCTGGTGTGTTGCTCGATGTGAATGCCATTGCTAAAGGTTATTCGGTAGATGTGGTGGGCGATTTTCTGAAAAGTAAGGGGTGCAAGAATTATCTGGTGGATATTGGTGGTGAAGCCGTTGCACGAGGCGTCAATGCTTCCGGTAACACTTGGCGCATAGGTATTGAGCGGCCTGCCGATAATGCAGCATACGGCGAAGAGTACCAGGCAATCGTACCGCTTAACAACCGGGCGATGGCAACGTCGGGTAATTACCGGCGGTTTTTTGAAATCGATGGCGTCAAATATGCCCATACGATTGATATAAAGACAGGTTATCCGGTACGTCATAACTTATTAAGCGCAACCATCGTTGCCGACGATTGTATCACTGCCGATGGCTGGGCTACTGTGTGCATGGTATTGGGATTGAACAAAAGTATTGAAATACTCCGGCAACATCCGGAATTAGACGCTTTCCTGATATATAATGAAAAAGGGATCTATCAAATATACGTAACAGATGGGTTTAAAGAGATCCTTAATGCCAGGTGACACGTTGCTGGTATTTTTAGTATGAATACAATAATACGGAACTTTTTATTATCAACATTGTTGATGATATAAAGAATGTCTGTTAAAATAATAATGCAATGAAAGATTTAATAACGAGATTACAAAATGAGGCTGGTTTAGACAATGACCAAGCGCGTAAAGCTGTGGGTATTTTTAGAGATTACCTGGTTGAGTGTGATGATGATCCGGATCTAATGGAGGCGTTGAAAGTGAAAGCGACGCATGCAGCTAAAACAGCCAAATCAAAGTATGAGGATTTTACCGAGCAAGCCGAAAATGTGGTTGATAAAGTAGGTGATACTGTCACCTCTATGGCAAACAAGGCAGGAGACAAGGCTGAGGAACTTCTCGACAATGCCAAGAAAAAAGCTAAAGTGGCAGTTGATAAACTTTCTAACTACCTCGATGAATAGTTGATCCGTGTCACCAAATATAATGAGGACCTCCATGAGAAAATTTGGGGTTGTTTCGTAGTTAATTCTTTCTGAAAAACGCTACATAGGTTCTTATAGTGTTCAAGCATGTTGATCTTTTTCATTTTGCTGATTATCAGCAAATAAATAATTTTGTTCCGTGTCCTTTTTACCTAATTTATTTTGTGATAAGTTTATTTTTAATAAGTTATTGAATTTTCAACAAAATATTGAAAGATATATCTTTTGATTAAATTTGCGTCTTTTTAAGGCGTTACTTAGTTAAACAATAAAACAAATAATATCATGGTCAAGTTTTTAAAATATCTTGCTGCTTCATTTCTGGGCTGTATGGTCGCTTTGTTCCTAATGTTTATCGTTATGATGGGAATGTTGGGAGCAATGGCATCACTTGGAGAAAAGCCCGTAGTCGTAGCCAATAATTCGGTCCTGAAAATTGAATTGAATAACAGGATTACCGAACGTTCCCCGGACGGTATGCCTTCTTTCGATTATATGAATATGAAACCCAGACAGGTGATGGGGTTAAATCAAATATTGGCAGGTATCAAAGCAGCTGGGGATGACGATAAAATAAAAGGCATTTATTTGGATTTAACTTCCATCCCAGCAGGTATAGCAACCGTGGAAGAAATTCGTAATGCTTTGGTCGATTTCAAGAAGTCAGGAAAATTCATCATTAGTTATAGTACCTCGTATACACAGAAAGCCTATTACCTGGCAACCGTGTCCGACAAGGTTTACATGCACCCGATGGGCGATTTTCTGTTCAAGGGAATGAGTTCGTCGGTGACATTTTTCAAAAAAGCATTGGAAAAGTTGGATATAGAGCCGCAAATCATCCGTCACGGCAAATTCAAAAGCGCTGTTGAACCGTTGATCCTCGAGTCGATGAGTCCGGAAAACCGGGAACAGACAGCCTCATATGTCGGTTCTATCTGGAATTGTCTGTTGACTGCCATTTCTGAGTCACGCAATTTATCCAAAGATCAGCTTAACCAATGGATAAACGGATTAGATGTCTATAGCGCTCAATCGGCTTTAGATAAAGGGTTGGTTGACGAATTGAAATACTATGATGAAATTGTGGCAGAATTAACCGATAAAACAGGAGCAGAATCGACAGATAAGCTGAACGTGATTACTCTGTCGAAATATGCCCGTGCTCAAAAAATAAAGAAAAAAGAAGCCAAACAGAAAATTGCGGTCATTTATGCTGAAGGTAATATTGTCATGGGTGACGGAACCGACGAGATTACTTCCGAAGGCATGTCAAAGGCCATCCGTTCGGCACGAAAAGACTCAACGGTAAAAGCGATTGTGTTGCGGATCAATTCAGGAGGAGGCAGTGCATTGGCTTCCGACATCATTAGCCGGGAAGTAAAGCTGGCTTCGGATGTGAAACCGGTTATTGCATCTTTTGGCGATGTCGCAGCTTCGGGAGGTTACTATATTGCCACTCAGGCCGATGTAGTCGTTGCCGATCCAACGACTATAACCGGTTCTATAGGCGTATTTGGCATCATACCCAATTTCAAGGGGTTCATGAACAATAAGCTTGGGCTGACCCAAGATATAGTAAACACCAACAAGCATTCGGACTTTATCAATGTTATGCGTCCTATGACTGCCGAAGAAACAGCATTGATGCAAAAAAGTGTGGAAGATACATACGATACTTTCCTTACCCGCGTATCTACAGGCCGGGACATGAGCAAAAGTGCAGTCGATGAAATCGGACAGGGACGTGTTTGGTGTGCGGTTGATGCCAAACGGATCGGTTTAGTTGATGAATTTGGAGGCGTAACTGACGCCATTCGTATCGCAGTCGAAAAAGCAGGTCTGTCCGACTATGCCATTGTAGAGTTACCCAAACAACCCTCTCCACTGGAAATGTTATTATCCAGTTTTTCAGAAGAAATTCGTACCCGGGCTGTCCGCAAAGAAATGGGTGAATTTTACAGGCATTATCGTCAGTTAGAATCGGTAATGACCATGCAGGGTATTCAGGCACGTTTACCATACGAGATAGAGCTTTATTAAGAAAATGTAGCCGGCTACTGGTGGTATATCTTATAAAGGTAATGATGCCAAAAATGGTTGGTAAAAATGTCAAAAATAAGACTTAAATTATGGCCGGGACTGAAGAGGAAGTAGGCTCTGCTGAGGAGCAACCTGCCAGCAATAGGTTCCGGGTAGACAATAATGGAGAGGGGCCTCTTTTTATTCTTAAAAGTGGTTTAATACCCCGACCCTTTGGGTCGGAAACTAATATGTTTGCTTCGCAAACCCCATTTGATACCTCGGGGCTTTGCCCCGGGGTTATTCATTTTTTGTAAGCATGCTGTGTTTTTATATTATATTATTCTGATTATCAAATACAAATATAAGAAAAATTCATCATGCTTTTTGTCCTCTTTACGGCTAAAATTTTAACCGACTCTTATCCAAAACTCAGGTTCAATCCATAAACGGAACCAAATAAAACGGTTCCTGACGGATGTGTCTTTATTGTTGCGGGTTAATAATAAACCACAATTCTTACATTTGTAACGTTGTTTTTCTAAGCGTTTACCCCATTTTATTACATCTATACTTTGGCAACCCCAACAACGAATTTTACGTGTTTTTGACATATGAAAAAAGTTTATTGAAATTCGTTTCAGTAAACTTTAACATATCCCTGATATATCAATGGTTACACAAGATTTTACCAACCATTTTTGGCATATACGCCTATTAATACTAAATAAATAAGGGCATAGTGTTCTTAAAAAGACTTTTAAATTTTTTCTGTCAGCTATGATCATACAAAAATTGGCATTAAATAGATTATTTTTAATTCTTTTTCGTACTTTTGAGCGAAACAAAATTTTATGCATTCTTCACGTCTGCCATACAAAATTGTTCGTTTTTACATTGATGGTTTCCGTAGTATGACCATCGGTAAAACATTATGGATGATCATTATCATCAAGCTTTTTATCATGTTTGCTGTTTTGAAATTGTTTTTTTTTCCAAATTTCCTGAAATCAAATTTTGATAATGATACAGATAGATCCAATTATGTAATTGAACAACTCACCAAATAATCTCACGGTTATGATAGAAAACATTGATTTGTCATTAGTTGATTGGTCGCGGGCACAATTTGCTCTTACGGCAGCCTATCATTGGATATTTGTCCCGCTTACGCTTGGCCTGTCTTTCATGTTGGCTTTCATGGAAACCATTTACGTGAAAACGGGCGATCCCGAATGGAAACGCATAACCAAATTCTGGATGACCCTGTTCGGCATCAACTTCGCTATAGGAGTGGCTACAGGTATCATTCTCGAATTTGAGTTCGGCACGAACTGGTCCAACTATTCATGGTTTGTGGGCGATATCTTCGGCGCACCATTAGCGATCGAAGGTATTTTTGCTTTTTTCCTTGAATCGACTTTTATTGCCGTGATGTTTTTCGGTTGGAACAAAATCAGCAAAAAATTTCATCTCATGTCTACCTGGCTGGTTGCTTTCGGGGCATGTTTGTCGGCATTATGGATATTGGTTGCCAACGCTTGGATGCAATATCCCGCCGGAATGCATTTCAACCCCGACACAGCGCGCAATGAGATGATTAATTTCTGGGATGTGCTCTTCTCTCCTGTTGCTATTAACAAATTTCTTCACACCATATCGTCGGGATTTGTACTGGCATCAGTGTTTGTAATCGGGATCAGCGCATGGTTTCTGATTCGAAAACGCGAACAGGCTTTTGCCCGTCGCAGTATAGCCGTTGCAGCCGTATTCGGGTTGCTGACTTCCATTTTTGCAGTGCTTACCGGAGATGTGTCGTCGCGAACCATTGCCAAATACCAGCCCATGAAGTTTGCCGCTACCGAAGCATTGCACACCGGAAAAACCAATGCTGGACTAACGGTTTTCGGCATCCCGTCACAAACGGAAGAAACTAGACTAAAAGTCGAAGTGCCCGGATTGTTGTCGTTGATGACGTGGTACGACCGCGATGCCTATGCTGTTGGTATCAACGACCTAGTAAACGGAAATGCCGAACAGGGTATCATGCCGGCCGCCGAGAAAATAGAACGTGGCAAAGTGGCACGCCAGGTATTGAAAGATTACAAAGATGCTAAAAAGGACAAGGACGAGTCAAAAGCAAAAGAGCTCCGCGAAAAGTTTAACGACCAGACTTTCATTGACAATTATTTCAAATATTTCGGTTATGGATTTTTGAATGATCCGCAAAGTCTGGTGCCCAATGTTCCACTTACATTCTGGTCATTTCGTATCATGGTCGGGTTGGGATTTTACTTTGTCCTGTTGTTCATTATAGCACTCTGGATGGTATATAAAAATATATTGGAAAAACGGCGTTGGCTGCTCTGGGTGCTATTGCTGTCCCTACCTTTGCCTTACCTGGCTGGACAGGCCGGATGGGTGGTTGCCGAAGTAGGACGACAGCCTTGGGCAATACAGGATTATCTGCCTACAGCAGCGGCTGTATCGCAAATCGATGCTAGTGCGGTGCAATTGACTTTCTGGTTATTTGCGATTGTATTTACCGTACTGTTGATCGCCGAGATCTCCATCATGGTGCGGCAAGTGAAGCAAGGACCTAAGGCCACTGAAAAATAATAATTAAGGAACTTAATTCGATGGTTCTGTTTCATTTGTGTATTTATGTTCTACCAAATCAAAATTGAAAATCAAAAATTAAAAATATCATGTTCGAATCCTTATCACAATTAGCGTTGCAGCAATATTGGTGGATTATTGTATCGTTGCTGGGCAGCATTCTGGTATTTTTGATGTTCGTACAAGGCGGACAAACCCTGATATACGCCATTGGCAAGACCGAAGCGGAACGCACCCTGATCGTAAATTCGCTGGGGCGAAAATGGGAATTTACCTTTACTACTTTGGTGACATTTGGCGGAGCGTTTTTTGCATCTTTCCCGTTATTTTACTCCACCAGTTTCGGCGGAGCCTATTGGGTCTGGATGTTGATATTGTTCTGTTTTGTACTCCAAGCCGTCTCGTATGAATTCCGCTCAAAACCCAACAATCTGTTGGGACATCGTACTTACGAATATTTCCTGCTGTTCAATGGCGTTATTGGCACTGTCTTGATTGGTACAGCTGTAGGAACATTTTTCAACGGTTCCATGTTTTCAGTTAATGATATGAATTTCTCCCGTTGGGAAACACCCTATCACGGGCTCGAAGCCGCATTCAATCTGCATAACCTGTCACTCGGGCTTTCGGTATTCTTTCTTGCCCGTACGCTCGCTTTATTATATTTCCTGAATAACATCAACCACGATCAGATTGTTACCCGTTCCAAAATCCGATTGTTGCGGAACGCTATCGCCTTCGTGGCGTGTTTTCTTACATTTCTAATCTGGTTGTTATTGAAAAGCGGGTTCAACTACGATCCTGTTACCAAATTGGTGAATATGGAACATTTCAAATATTTGCATAACCTGATCGCTATGCCCGTAGTGATGGTAATGTTAGTTACGGGCGTCATTCTGGTATTGTTTGGGATCATCCGCTCATTGCTGAGTGTTAAATTCAAACGAGGGATATGGTATGCCGGAGCCGGTACAGTATTGGCTGTGTGGTCGTTATTTCTGATTGCCGGACTTCACCATACCTGCTATTACCCGTCAACTTTCAATTTACAGAATTCATTGACCATCGAAAACAGTTCATCCAGTCATTATACGCTTACCGCAATGAGCTATGTGTCATTGTTTGTCCCGTTTGTCATTGCATATATCGCATGGGCATGGCGGGCGATGAATAAAAAACAAATCAGTACCGAAGAATTAGACGAAGAATCGCATCTTTATTGAGTCGGACTTGAATGGCCTGACTCAGGATCTTCAACCATGAGAGAGTTATTCAAAATTTCAAGGTTGATTCCATACTCGACGTTCTTATTTAATCAAAAATACAACGGGACAAAATAATTAGGCAATATACTGATAAATGGTCTATGCAACTCATTTCAGAATTATTGTGAATAGTTGTTGTGTTAAATTTTGATCCCAATACTTTTTATCCGGTTTTCTGTTATCGAATTTGTTCGAATACCAGAAGGGCCTTAGACTATTGTCTCATGTGGAAAATGATGTTTTACGCTTTTATGGGGATGGTTATGTGAGAGAATAGTACTAATGCGTATGCTTATGTGTAAAAATATTTCTGATGGCAAAAAATATTCTCATCATATTTATGTGTCTTCTGCCGGAAATCCTTTCGGCCCAGTGGAATGATAATTTTTCCGATGGTGATTTTGAAGACAACCCGCCATGGCAGGGAAATATCGGAAAATTCATCGTCGACAACGGCTGGTTACGTCTCAATGACCAGACAGCAGGAACATCCTATTTGTCTGTGGTGTCTGATATCGTTTCGAATGCAAGTTGGGAATTTGTATTCAAACTGAATTTCAATCCTTCCTCATCCAACTATGCAAAGGTCTATCTTATCTCCGACAAATCCGATTTGACCGCTCCACTTAATGGATATTTTCTGCGTATAGGATATACCGACGATGACATATGCCTGTTCCGGCAAAATAATAATGTGATTGAAAAACTCATCTCAGGCCGTAAAAAAGCGCTTGATGTATCGTCCAGCCATGTCCGGGTATTGGTAACTCGCGATTCCCAGGGTCACTGGACGCTCATGACCGATATGACCGGCAGCAGAAACTTCGAGCTTGAAGGAGGCGCTCAGGACAATCTCATACGGACATCTGCCTGTTTCGGGGTAGTCTGCATCTACACTGCAACGCGGGGAACCGGCTTTATGTTCACCGATTTCAAGGTGGATGGTCAACCATATACCGATACCGAGCCACCAGTCATAACCTCATCTTCTGTTGATGGAAAGCAGATATCTATTCGACTTTCGGAAGTCATTGCGCCTATATCGTCATCTTTGGATAACTTTTTCAGCATCGATGAATCCACTATTCCTGCTACAGCTATATACGATAATGATCTGCTATCGTTTACGCTTTCGTATACAGAAGGGCTGAAATGCGGAATACGACATAAATTGTCTGTCAGAGGCTTAAGCGATTTAAGCGGAAACGTGATGCGCGACACCGTTTTGAACATTTCTCTACCTTGCCGGGCTGCGCCTCATGATATTGTGATCAACGAGATCATGGCCAACCCCTCTCCTTCTGTCCGGCTACCCGAATATGAATACATCGAGCTATACAACCGATCGGATAAAAATATAGAACTGGAAGGTTGGACATTTACGTATGGCAATACATCGAAAGTATTACCACAATACCTTCTTCCAACAAAAAGTTATTTATTGTTGGTGCATCCGGCTGCTGTATCCGCTTTGGCCGGGTATGGCGCTACGCTTCCGGTATTGGGATCGCAAACAGCTATTACTAACGCGGGACAATATTTACAATTAACAGATAGGGAGGAAACTGTTATTTCGTGGGTGGATTTTACTTCCGAATGGTACTTCGATGCGCTTCGGGCCAACGGTGGTTGGTCGCTTGAGCAAATAGACCCGGAACAAACATGTAGTCTGGCATCTAATTGGCAGGCTTCTACTGATAAAAGCGGCGGGACACCCGGTAGACAAAACTCCGCGCTGGCAAATCATCCCGATCATGAAACACCGGATATTTTACGCATTGCCATTCCCGACGCATATAATATTACATTATATACATCGAAGCCATTGGGGAGCGAATTGCCGGATATTTCCCGACTATCAATAGAACCTCCAATTTCAGTCAATCAAATACAAATCGCAGGAAAACATTTCGATCAGTTAAAGCTACAACTTGCATCTCCTATCCAGGAAAAGCAATGGTACGACCTATATCTCACCGGAGGATTGTTCGACTGTGCCGGTTATGAAGCGCCATCCGCAAAGTTTCGTTTTACATTACCCCAATATGTCGACAGCCTTGATGTGGTGATCAACGAGATCTTATTTAACCCAGTAAATGGTGGTTATGCGTTTATCGAATTATACAATCGTTCGCAAAAAGCAGTGCAGGCAAATGATTTGCTACTTGCACTTCGCGATGTCAATGGAAAATTATCCACACCAGTAGCTTTAACAGATGAACCATTTCTGCTGTTGCCCAGTCAATACTTGGTTGTCTCACGCAATACCGATGTTATCATGCAACAATTCGGGGCTACTAATCGGAATGCATTCTTACAAATGTCCGGCATGCCTTCGCTAACCAAAGAATCAGGCCGGATTGTATTACTCAGCAAAAGTTTACGCATAGTGGATGAGGTGCATTATAACAGCAAACAACATTCGGACTTTCTGAACGCAGGTAGCGGCGTATCGTTGGAACGCTTGCACCCGGATCGTAACAGTCTTGATTCCGGCAATTGGCATACAGCAGCTCAGACAGCAGGTTTCGGCACACCCGGCAGGCAAAATTCGCAATATATGGAACTGGAAAAAACACAGGCAGAAGTCAGCTTAACCCCGGAAATATTTTCACCTGATAATGACGGAATTGACGATTTTTTGATGATTAATTATCATTTCGATATTCCGTCGCTGATGGGAGAAGTTATTATTTTCGACTCATCGGGGCGAAAAATAAAACAACTGGCACATCAAGAATTATTGGCTGTTGAAGGAATTATTACATGGGATGGGACCGACGATAAAGGCCGGAAAATGTTAACTGGGATATACATTATCTATTTTCAGGCATACAATTCAACCGGTTTTAATAAAATATTTAAAATCCCCTGTGTCTTGGCTGGAAAAAAATTATAAGGGCACCTCTAAAAACTCCCGAAAAAGTCACTGACAGGCTGAATATCCATAAAAATCAGTATCTTTGGTCATGAAAACATTCAAGAAGCATAGGGATTACGGATTCTGGGATCAGGACATTCGTTTGAGTAAGCTCAGCC
>JAVBNI010000210.1:0-5143 GCA_031551645.1 Bacteroidales bacterium
AGCGGAAGAAGCAAAACAAGCAGCCGCAGCAAACACCAATCAACCCAAAGAAACCCGTTACACGATGGGGATGGTCGATTGGACAGGATTAAGAAACCTGGGGATCACTCCCGAAAATCTCAAGGAACGAGGCATGCTCGACCAAGTACTCAACGGCGGGAAACCGAAAGAAACCGTAGATAAAGACTTGTCGGCAAATTTCGATATGTACCTGTATCGCAAACACAAGCCACAGGTGACGGTCAAAAAGGTAAAACCCGATTTCGGCATTTACGATCTCTTTGGATTAACCGCAGAGGACAAAACCATGATCACCAATTCCAAAGGCCAAAACGCACAAACAGCCGTAGAATTCTTGTATGAGGAAAGGGCGTTTTCGGGCGATTTGCGGGAATATTGCAAAGAAAACATGATTGTGTGCGACAAGGGGCAACAAGTTTGCTTGGATAACATCTGCAAAATGGCTATCCGTATCGGATGCCCCAATGCTTTGGAAAACCGCGCCAATTGTTCCTGATCTTTGGTTAATGCTTGTTTTGACATGAATGATAATTAAAATTGTTCGCAAAATTACGAATTATTTTTATATTCGTAAATTTACGAACATTTTTTTACGGGTTCGGTGTAAAGTATTTCAAAATCATGCTTGCTGCGATTCTGATTTTCATACTGATACCAATAATATCCTTACTTCCCCAATTTCAAAATACGGAATGCTCCCCTGATAACAACCAAAAATACAATACTTCCCACTATCAAATCGGGGATGCCGCTGTCTGTAAGCCAAACTGCCAGTCCCGCGATGATAACTCCCACATTGATAATTACGTCGTTGGATGAAAAAATAATGCTTGCACGGATATGCGCTTCTTTATTATTCTTTGCCTTTAGCAATATCAACAGGCAGGCAACGTTGGCAGCAAGCGCCAATATGGAAACGCCTACCATTGCCCTGAAATCGGGAACAGGCTCGATTCCGATGAACCGCCTGATCACTTCCGAGAAACCTATCAAAGCCAATATCAACTGAAAGTATCCGCTGATGCTTGCCACCTTTTTCTTTCGTGTCAGTGTAGCGCCTACGGCAAACAGGCTTAACCCGTAAACCAACGAATCGGCAAGCATATCCAGCGAATCTGCTACCAGACCCATAGATTTTGAAATAACCCCCGTCGTCATTTCAATCACAAAAAACGCAAAGTTGATAACAAGTACTATCCAAAGGATTTTCCTTTGCTGCCTATCGTCTTCCGATTGTGGCATAGCGTCAGCCTCCGTACTCTCTATGAGAGAAGAACCCAGGTTAAGTTCGGCAACCGCCGTTTCAATAACGGAAGGGTCACCCGTGTGAAATACACTTACAGTTCTTTCTTTTAAATCAAATTCAAGCTTCAAAATGGCATCTGTTTCCTGAAGTTTCATGCGAATCATGTTCTCTTCCGACGGACAATCCATTTTATCGACCTTTAAGACCGTTTTCTTCACGTGATTATATTTTTAATACACTGACAATGGAAACAAAGATAATCATTTGAGTTAGAAATATGAATAGGACATAAATTTGTTCGTAACCGTACAGTTTGTGTATCAAAAGCGTACAGTTTTAGAAAATAGCTATTTGTATAGATTGTTGATTTATTGCATATTAACAATCATGGCATAGCGCTTGTCTTTCATTAAGTAAATCAATCATTCATAAACAATAAAAATTTTAAGTCATGAAAACATTAGTATCCTTCAAATCACAATCACGCAAATCGACAGGTTCTTATTTCATCAATAAGATCAAATCCAACAGTATTATTTGGAAACATCTGAGCCAAGCATAATATCAAAACCGAGTATTTAACCCATCAAAAATTTTAACCCATGAAAACTTTAGTATCCATCAAATCACAATCACGCAAATCGACAGGTTCTTATTTCATCAACAAGATCAAATCCAACAGTATTATTTGGAAACAACTGTGCCAAGCATAACATCAAGAGGCTTTCTTGAAAGCGCTGCCGGGATGTGTCGAAAGATGCATCCCGGCAGTGCTTTATGTGAGTGGGTATGGCAAGACCTCAGGGATTTCTCATTGGAATAAGGGCAATTGTTCCAACATATTTTTGATTTTGATGGCTACACGCGGCATAGGTTCGGCCACGGTAAGGCCTGCCAAATCAAATTCCGATGCAATATCGTTGATAACCCTTACAACTTCCGATATTTTCATTCCGTTCGAGTCTGTTCCTACGGCTGCAATTATTTCGGCGGGGTCTAATGCGTCCATATCGAAATGGACGACCACTTTTGATACTCCGGTATTTTTCAACCAGTCAATTACAGCGTCGCTGTTTTCAGCCACCTGGGCAGGCGATAATCCTTTTATTCCCAATTCGGTTTGTCTTTCCTTCATGCCTTCGTCCCATGACCGAAGGCCTACAATCAGGGCTTTTGACACATCTACCTTTCCGGGCAAAACGTTCATGATTTCTCTATCTCCCATACCCAGACATGCGGTTAAAGCCATTGCATGATATCCCTTGTAATCGTCATACGGCAAGGTAACGTCGGGATGTGCATCTATCCAGACTATTGCAACATCGTCAGCATATTTTTGCGCCAGATAGGTAAATGGAACCACGCTTACGGCACAATCACCACCGAGTGTAACAATCCTATCGGGATTCTCTTTATGCAGTATATCAACTGCTGCTTTAGTCTGCCGCAATATAGCGTCGTATGAATTGATGCCGTTTTTCTCTGTCCTGTCGGTTATATCCAACGAAACCGGGACTTCTACTGTCCGGCAACTTTCCGGGGCAAGGAAATTCAGCAGGTGCGAGCCTAAGTAATATCCTCTCGAAACATCATCCGCCGGTATATCCGGTATCCAATGTGCTATGATTCCACCCTGCCATTGAGGATAAATGAGACGTAATGTCGTTTTATTTTCCATGAAATCGATTTTATGATGTTTAATGTTGTTGGATTATTCGGTTGGAAACGGCAAATGATGTTGCCGTAAAAACGACAGTTTATCCCAATATCCGCGTTGGAATTTGATTTTACCGTCCGTCACGTGAAAGAACCCGCAGCCGCGCAAGCCAAGCGGATCACGCCATTCAAGTATAGCCCACTCACCGTCTTCAAAAAGATTTTCAATGATACAGACCATTTCGGCAACAGCAAACTCGGCGGCAAACATCTTTCGGATATTCTCCTTACCTTCAACAGGTTCATTGGCTACCTGATGATTGACAGCGTCATCATGATATAATTCGGCAATTTTGTTGGCATCGCCCTGGTTGAATAAGTCAACCCATTGTTTGATGAGTTCTTTTGGTTGCATGTTATTTTCTACTGATTTTTTAGAATTCGATAGATTTATCAAGTGAAATCCGAGGTATGGAGAATAATCCGTCGAATGTTTCTTTTATTGAAGGGGTAGTTATATACGAACCCTGACTCCGGAGACAATGGATTTCCTCCTGCCCTTTCATTTCCTGATTTTTCAAGTTTACAAATGATATTTTATCCCCGAATCCTTTCTCCACCAACAGATTTTCAACACTGCCTTTGACCGGCAATCCGATTTCCTTATCGATAACGTTAAATCCGACCGGCGACTTAGTATCCAAATCCATATCCGGAATATGATTATCGGTAGTTGTCAGGCCAAGCGAACAATAATCCTTTCCCAAATGGCGATTCAAATAAAAGCCCATAGGATTTGCAACGACATATTCGCCATATTGTACGGGTGTCTTTTGAATATGGTTGTTATGTGCAAAAACAACCATCCGTGTATTGGGGTCTGAGCGGTTTAGGTGCCATAGAACGGAATCGGCCATGAATTTTTCCCTGACCGACAAGTCTAAAGGCAAACCTGTGCCCGAAAACATTTCTCCGCTTGCCTGAAGAACATAAACAGTGGTGATTGCGGTTTTCAGATGTCTGAAAGCAATATCGTAATCTGTTTGGTTGCTTAGTTGCACATAATCCATTTCCATCGCTTCGAACCGGAGCCGTATTTTATTCAATCCGGCATAAAGTTTATCCTGATTTGAAGAAGATATATTTTTCCACTTACTGATGGCTTTCGTGGAAGACAGGTCGGAAAAGTTTTCAGCTATTTCTGTTAAATCGGCTAATCTTATTTCAAGGGAAGCATCTACTTTCCGCAAGTAATCACGTAAAGGGGATAATGCGGGCATAATAGTCCCGCCGGCTTCGGGAATATCAATTCCGGCAAACCGGATTTCATTTTCATTTGCAGCATTATAGTCCCGTAGCCACAGCATAGTTCCGGCAGCGCCCCACTTGGCGGCAACTTCGCTATAATCGGCAAGTCCGCCCCTGTCTCCCGCGCCTTTTATCCATTTTTCCAATATGAAACCTTCTGCAAATCCAAATTCCATTGCGAAAAAGTTGAATCTGCATTCCTTATGAAGGTATTCAAACAACTGTTGCCGAAGTTCCCAAAACTCCGGGACAAAATGTGCGCACTCTCCCAAAGCCACAACCCTATTATTTCTCGTATTCCTTCAAAATCAGTCATATCTCCATCATTCCATACGATATTTTCAAAGTTAAAGATAATTCCGGGAGCAAGCCTGTCATGGTCAAGCCTTCCTTCGGAAGAGTCTCCTGCTTTCCAAATAATCAAATTTTCTTCAATTGGTATTTATCTTTCAGCATCCTTTTAGTCTCATCATCCAAAGAGTTGATATATCCCTTCCATCCGGGACAAAAATTGATGTGCCATCGCCAGAACCGGCCTATCAATGATTTGGGCTTTTGATCATATTTTGCCCTTATCGGACAATTTTCACAATTGTGTTGTGCTATTCTTTATAATATATTGATATTTATTAATTTAAAAAACTTTAACACGGCTTTTTCTTTTCATACAGCATCAGGATCACTCCGGTTATTTTTAAAGAAATTGCTCCATAGAAAAGGATGTTGCGCATCATGGGAAACGGGAAAATTCTTTTAAAAAGAAGCGAAATTAATATCATTGCCACACCGGCCAGGATCAAATAGAGCCACAAGCTTGGTTTGAAAGACCCGGATCGGAAAATTGTGATCAGGAAATAAAATTTGAAGGAAATTGCCAATCCAAGCAATATCCAGAACCAATATGAAGGAGCA
>JAVBNI010000253.1:0-29690 GCA_031551645.1 Bacteroidales bacterium
CGCTCCGCGTAATATCCCGCAAGGGAAGCGATACGGATTTGGCGGGGTTAATTTCGATTTCAAACAGCCATTCGGGCAGGGAAGGCTCGAACTGGCAGTGTCGATGACCGATATTTTCAATACCATGGGTATCAGGGAAGACATATATAATGATGGTTTCCGGGCTGTGTACGAAAACTATTATGAAACACAGACTGTGAGCCTGGGGATGAAATACAGGTTTTAGATTTGGCTTGCAGGATGGAATGTACATGGAATTCGTTGCACAAAGACGAAGCAACTGTTTGTCCGCTCCTATTAATTAACCATTTTATAATTGTGTTCTATAGGGGTACTTTCTTCCACAGGCAAGGGTATAGCCGTCAGGCTATACCCTTGCCCATCCGCACATCTGTTCTTGATGTGTCCTATCTTGCGCACTCTACCTTTTGGGGCGATTTTTCCTTTTACCGATTCACTTTCTGCCATCACCAACACTTTGCTTTTCTTCTGGCTTCCCCGACCTCGCTTTTGTGGCTGATCCTTGTCTTCTTGCTTCTTATCCGTGGAAAAGAAACCATCATCCAATTCTATCATACCGGTCAGTTGGTACAGACTATCCCTGGCTCCCATAGCTGCACGTATTTTATGCAGCATCGCCCATATAGGATCATAATACTTGTGTCCCAGCTGGCGTTGAAGTTCAAGGGCTGAAAAACTCTTTTTGGTGAAGGTCAACAGGTGGGTGACGATAAACCAATACCGAAAGGGCAATTGTGAACCATGCATGACGGTAAGGCTGCGTAGGCTCTGGCGCCTGCCGCATTTTTACATTCGTATTGTCCCTTGTCTCGCTTCCAATAATGTTAGGTGTGTCCACATCGGGGACAAACCACTCCTGCACGATCCCGGTAGGTCTTAAAGGCGGCTCGACAGATGGCTTCATCCGGGTACTGCGCTACAAAATTTAATAAATTTAACTAACCATGTCATCAATTAATTTGTCCCGAACGCTTTTCTGAACGCAGTTTCGTGATTCGAATTCATATTCGGGTGGAACTCGCCTATATCATACGGGTGCCAGCTATTGCTCACCTTATACTTGTTGAGCAGTATATCGTAAAGGTCCTCCACATACTGGGCCCCGCCGCGGTTAACGCCGACATTGTTGTCTGTGTAGTTCGAGGGTAAAATTCCAATCTCACCGATATAGGCCGGTACATTTTTAACTTCCCTGATGTAATTCAACGGTATGGAGTAAGCATAATCCAAATAAGCCTTATTCATCGTCCAAGATCGACCGGTTGCGGGGTCTGTTTCATTATATCGGGCTATCGCACCAGATGGATACACAGCGTCGCGGCTCCCTTGATGAACCCATGTGTTTGGTTCATAACAATGATAAGTATAGGCATAATTATGAGCAGGGTCGTTAATATCCGGAAAGTTGAATTTGCCGTCATAATTCTGCCAACAGTCCCGTTGGTCATGGATGCCGAATGAATAATGACCGCCATCTATCCATAAACGTTCTACAATAATGATTTGATTCGTATTAACTTCCCTGATAGCATTTACTATCTTTTGTATGATTTTTCGATAGTCTTCGAAATAACTGAGATAAGGAATACCAACGCATCTGTAGGGCGAGGCGACGGGAGTTACCTGTACCGTGGGTTCGTTGATGATATCGAAACCTACAACTGTCGGTTCATTCTTGTAACGCCCTGCAACAGCTTTCCAAAAAGCGGCAAGCCTTTCCTGACGATCCGTATTGGTAAAAAAAACCGCGATCGCTTATCTGTCCGCCGGAGCCTGGTGAGTGGTGTACGTTCAGAATAACCGTCATGCCATTTTGCTTTGCCATCGCAATTTGATTGTCAATGACAGAAAAGCTCGGTGAAGCATTACCCGGATCGGCTATAGTGGCGTTACTTGCATTTATGTATAGACGAACACTGTTAAACCCTATACTCGCCAATTTCGAATAGGTATTGGCAGTCCAGCCGGCACTCGGCCACTGTCCCGCCCCTTTGAAGACGATTTCCCCTCCATTAAGTACAAATTTTGAGCCTTGGGTTTGAACAAAATCAGTCGACACTTTCACGTTTACTGTGCAAGTCGCCGTTTTAGCGCCGTCTTCCGTAGTGACGGCAATCACTGCCGTCCCGGCTCCTTTAGCGGTTACCAAACCATCATCGCTGACATCCGCAATATTTTCATTGTCCGAACTCCAACTAATATTCCGGTTGGTTGCATCTTCCGGGGTAATAGTTTCTATCAAGGTTTCCGAATCGCCCGCCTGAAGTTCCAGTGTACTTTTGCTGAGCGTTACGCCGGTAACAGGAATAGCATTCGTAATCACAGTGACGATACAAGTCGCCGTTTTACCGCCATTTTCCGTAGTGACGATAATTGTTGCCGTACCAGTTTCTTTTGCGGTTACCAAACCGTCATCGCTAACATCCGCAACATCCTTATTGTCAGAATGCCAGCCAACATTCCGATTGGTAGCATCTTCGGGGTTAACGGTGGCAAGCAAAGACCTTGTATCGCCAACCGTAATGGTCAGTTTGTTTTCGTTGAGCGTTACGCCGGTTACTGCTACTTTTTTGTCATCCTCTTTACAACAGTTGGCCACCAACGTGGTTATTGTTACAACAACAATAACCGAGAAGAAATATAAAATCTTTTTCATGCCTTATTTATTTAATGATGACCATCAGATACAATACCTAATAGCTGTTTATTCAGATGGAACTTATATTTAATAGTAAATTTTATGTATCAGTATCAATAAGTTAAAAAACTTATTTTCGATGTTAAATATTTGAAACACAATGCGCAAAAGACAAAATTGCACAACAGGATGATAATCAAATACGTAAATTTTATTCGATAAAATGTCTAATAACTAAGATAGCTCTATAGAAGAAAATTTTATTTTTTTTCAATAAAAATTGAATTGTTCATATTTTTGTATATCAATCCCTAATAACAAAATTTTAAATTGTACTTGTACCGAGAAATGTTGTCGCATTTTCCGGTTTTTTTATTTTTCAAATCATACCATAAGCATTTTGTTTAAGTTTTGAGTATTTTGAACATTGTTTTATTAATACGACGTTCAATGTAAAATAAATCCATGTAATAGAATCATTTGCAAGTACAAATATATTTAACAGGTTAACAATATATTTGCGCAATTTCGACATTCCGTACCAGAATTTCGACATAATATTCGTTCATATAGGCCTATTGATCAGATAAGTGTCCTGACTCTATTATGAAATTTCCAGTTTCTGACTTTTCTCTCATCTTTGTTTATAGTTTTTTTTGTTTTATAGGTTTACATTACAAAGCTACATCAATGACTTTTTTACGAATACAAGGTTTATTGGTTATAATAAAACATTGATCAAACGACTTTGACATCTCTATTAATCATTCATATAATGGGCCTCGCGGTCGCGAGCCAAAAAAGGCATACCAAGTAATGACGCAGTATGAAATAACTGGCACAATCATTCCGGGAGCAATGGCTTTAATAGGATGCGAATCAGGAGCAAAACCAACGATTGCAAATTGTGAGTTGCCGATCATTCCGATTACAGCCGATAAAACCGCACCACCGATAAGACTCATCACGAGAATTGAAGCGCCAAGTTTTGCATTCGGGCCTAATCCTTTCATACCGGAAGCAAAGTTTGTTGGATACATCAGCGACATAAACAGTGTAGTGGTGGTTATGGCATAAATACCAAGCGGAATAGGAGTACCATCGAATATGCCGAACGGCAGAGCGAATGCAATGTTGTGTAAGCCAAAGCCAAAACGTGTTGTCGCCCATTGCGAACCCAAAATGGCGATCAAGACAAGTACAATATTGGTAAGTGCGTAAATACCCATTAACCGTTGAGGCTTGAAATATTTCATCAACCAGGTAGAGAAAAAACGTCCGATCATGAAAATAACCATATTGGCGACCAAAAATGCACCGGCTTGCTTTTCGCCAAGCGGACTATTATCCTGAATATAAATAATGAGAAAACTCCACGTCCCAAGTTGCGCACCAAGATAGAAAAATTGCGAAATAATTGCTCCCCACCAGTGTGGAAACCTAAACAGTTCCCGGATGCTGCCTTTCTCATTGACATCTTTTGATGACCCCGCAATATCGGGAAATTTTGCCCGCCAAATGATCATTGCCACGATTATGACGACGATCGCCAATGTTAGATATGTCGGAAAAACCCGCATGTTTTCTTCTTTTAGAAATGCTTCGTAAGCATTGAGGGAAGAACCATCAGTTGCAGGCATAAGTTTCATTTGAGCAATATCTCCTGCAGTCGGTTCATTACCGGAAAAGATAAAAATAGTACCGAGTAACGATGCCACAATGCCTCCGATAGGATTGAACGATTGTGCAAGGTTTAACCTTCGTTCCGACGTAGACTTATCGCCGAGTGCAACAACAAGACTGTTTGCCCCGATCTCGAGGAAAGCACAGCCTCCCGCCATAACGAATATTCCACCAAGAAAAATCATATATTCACGAGAGAGTGCCGCCGGATAAAACAGTAGACATCCGAGTGCAAATAATCCAAGACCAAACATAATCCCAGTTTTATAACCCCACCGCTGCATGAAAAGTCCGGCAGGAATAGCAAGACAGAAATAACCTGTTTTCAATGCCAATGGCAGGAAGCTTGCTTGCATCATATTCAGTTCCAATGCCTTTTTGAACTGTTTGATCAGTACGTCGTTCAAAATATTGGGGAACGCCCACAGGAAAAACAACAATGTCACCAAAATAAAAGTGAGCGTATACCCTGGCGTGATAAAACTAGCTGTTTTGTTTGTGTTACTCATGGTTCATTGTTTTAATCGTCCGTCCATATCTTCTCTTTGCTCAGCTTTTAACGGAAATTTAACCGGCATGTTATCGCGCGTAGAACGGTAAATGGCTGTAAACAACTCTACCGTACGGCGACCGGATAACCCGTTGACCAAAGGTTCACGGTTCTCATCCAAAGCTTGCAGGAAATCCTCGATTTGCCGCTCCATATAATAAACCGTAGGATCGATACGTCCGAACAATTCGCTATCCTCACGCACCCAACCTTCGAGTAGCTGCTCCTCGCCAGGAACTGTCCACAAGTCATTCACCGGTGGTTCGAGCACCGACGACATCCCTGCTATGAACATAGCGCCACCGTCGGTTTGTACGCCCACCGAAACACCATTACTGCCATGCACCTGCACTTTACCGTATATTCCGGGCTTTTGGGAATTGCTTACGATGATATTACCAACTGCTCCGTTTTTAAACTTTATGATAGCCAACGCAGTATCTTCCACTTCGATATACGGATGGTTCAGGTTACGCTGTAAGCCGTATACTTCATCCACTTCGCCCATGTACCAAAGTAGAATGTCGAGTTGATGCGGCGCCTGGTTCACCAATACGCCGCCGCCTTCCATATTCCACGTTCCCCGCCATGGATCGGCGTCGTAATAAGCTTTATCGCGCCAACCGAGCATGTTGATTGTTCCTAATGCAGGCGTTCCTATTTTACCATCGTCGATAGCTTTACGTATCCGCTGCACAGGAGCATACCAACGGCGTTGGCTCACAACACCTAGACGAACACCGGCACGCCGGCATTCATCGATGATCATGTCGCAGTCTTCAAGGGTAGACGCAAGCGGCTTTTCCACCAATACATGAGCGCCTGCACGTGCCGCTTCAATAGCTACATCCTTGTGGAATGGATGAGGATTGCACACTATGGCAAGGTCAATGCCACTCTCACGTATCATCTTACTAATGCTGCTGTATGCTTCTACGCCATATGTTACAGCAAATTTTCCGACAGAAGCCGGCGTGCGGCTCCATACAGCGGCAAGATTTGCATTAGGAAGATTATTAATGGCTTTAGCATGCAGGTGGGCTACTTTGCCACATCCGATGATTGCAATTTGATAGGTTTTCATTTGTCAATTTTTGATTTTTGATTTTTGATTGAAAGTTCTTGAAAATCAAAAATGATCAATCAAAAATCAAAAATAGTGTCAGGGAACAAGGATTACTTTATTGAGGTTTTCTTCTTTGTGGTAGAGTTTTCGGAACCACTCCGCACCTTCGCTTAATGGGGCTACAGCCGATATCATATCATCCACTTTGAGCGCCCCACTGGCAATCAAGTCGAGTACGATTTCGTATTCGCTACAGATGGCACAACTACCTTGGACTTTTATTTCGGAGGTAACTACTTTTTGCAGGGGAAACTCTATCACCGGGGTTAGGTTGCCAACCAACACAGCCGTTGCTCCTTTACGCAGTGCGTCAATGAGGGTGTTGACGGTAACCGAAATTCCAATAGCTTCGAACCCGACATCTGCACCACGACCTTTCGTGTGATGACGAACGACTTCGGCAACCGATTGTTGTGCAGAGTTGATCGTAATGTCGGCACCATATTTTACGGCCATTTTTAGCTTTTCGTCATCCACATCCACAGCAATTACGGGAGTGGCGCCTGCTGCTTTAAGCATATTGATGATAAAAGTGCCGATCATACCACTACCGAGCACTACAGCGCTGTCGCCAACATTGATACCCGAAATTCGCACGGCATGTGCAGCCACTGCAGCAGGCTCTACCATAGCAGCTTGCTCGAAGCTCACGTTATCGGGTATTTTGTAGAGTATGTGTTGTGGTATGGCCAAATACTCGGCAAAAGCTCCATGCCGTTTGTATTCTTTGGGTGAAACACCAACCACTTCGCGACCCTCGCTAAGGTTATAACGGCCTTTGAGTGTGTACCAATCGTTAAGGGGATATACGGTGGAGTCGAAAGTGACACGGTCACCTTCCTTCCAACGAGTCACACCCGTCCCGGTTTTTACGATGACCCCGGAAGCTTCATGTCCCATGACAATGGGCGGTTGCCGGCGTCCGGTACTACCATCCATTCCATGTACATCACTACCGCAAATGCCACAGGCTTTTACACGAATAAGAACTTCGCCGGGGGCCGGTTGCGGTTCATCAACATCCCGGTAGACTAATTTACTATATTCCTCTAATACAAGCGCTTTCATGATATTGTTGATTGTTGATTATTGACTGTTTATTATTGAATTGTTATCGGATAATTATTCTTTTCAGGAATTTGATTCGATGATACCCTTACGTATAATGAGGTTGGCAAACTTTTCGGATTCGCTCGTAGCTATCACACAATAGGCCTTTTTTGCCCGCTCGTAAAATTCAGGTTTAGAAATTGTCAAAAACTGTTTATTACCGTTGGGTTGTGTGCTTAATTTTTCCTTATATGCATTCCAGACTGTAGGGTTTGTCCCATTGCAATCCATTAGCACAGCTGTGAAATCGACGGCATAATCGAGCGGGAAAAGCGGTAATATAGCATCTAACAATGCTGTTATCCGGTGCCCATCGGCTCGTACCAACCGTTGTGCATGCGAAGCTGCAGGAAAATTACTATCGCCAAATACAAGTTCGTCACCATGCCCCATTTCCATCAGTATTTTCAGAAGTTTGGGCGATACCATCTTATTGATTCCTTTTAACATGATATTTTATTATATAGATTTTCAATATTTTACAATTCAAAATCTCAAAAAAATATTGATTTACATCTGATTAAAAACTCACATCCACTAAAAAATTCGGCTTTTCGAACGATGTTCGTAATAGTCGGGATTATGGCCCAGTTTATCGAGTACCGGCAGGCTAACCTTGTTAATCAAAGCTTCTATTTCGTCCGGTATCTCCAATGTACAAGCTTTCACATTCATCTTCAGTTCGTCGGTATTACGTGATCCGACAAGCGTTGAAGTCATAAAGAGCTTTTTGAGTATCCATGCGATGGATAGCTGCGCAATGTGTATGTTGAGGTCGCCGGCTATTTTACGTAGTTGGTCTACCACTTCGAATATTTCCTCTTCAGCCCCATCTTCGTCATGACGCGATGTTTCGCCTCCGCGATGGTTGGCAAAGTGGCGCGAATGTGCCTGGTGTTTCGGGACATCATCGGCTGTCTGGTAAATACCTGCCAACAACCCTTGTTGTAATCCCATGGAACCAATGATACTGATATTTTGCTCCATACAATACGGTGCGATTTCGGCTTCAATAGCACGCGAGACAATATTATAGGGCATTTCGTTGACATCGACCTGTACGCCGGTTGCAACGACTTCTTCCATTTGCTTACGTCCAAAATTACTCATACCAATAGAGCGGATCAATCCTTCTCTTTTCAATTCGGCAAGCTGCTGATAGGCTTCGTCGACCGTAGGGGGCGATTCGATGATCTTCTCATTGGAAGTGAAGTGTTTGACGGCAAGTGGGTTGATTGGCCAATGAAGCATATACACATCAAGATAGTCCATACCCAATCGTTGTAGGCTCCCGACGCAATGTTGGCGCACATTGTGGCAATTTGACGGGCCGATTTTCGAAATGACTACTGCTTCATCCCGGCGTCCGTTAAGCGCTTTCCCCAACGCCCGTTCACTTTCGCCGTCATTGTACATTTCTGCCGTATCAAAGGTATTCACGCCCATGTCGAGAGCAGCGCATACCACATTATTGACATCCTGTTGCGATTGCTCACCCCAGTATTCGCCGCCTCCGAAAGGCCAACAACCAATTGTCATTGTAGATACGTATATGTCTGATTTTCCTAATTTTACCTTTTTCATGTTTGTTTAATTCAATATGAAAATTACTTTCTATTTTTTATCCGTGTGCGAACACAGAATAACAGTTTTTCAACCGTGTACGAACACGGAGTGATAATTTGATGTTATAATAATAAAATGTATTGTAAAATGCACTGATTTACTGAGCACTATTTCAATACATCCTGTTGTTCTACACTATTTTTATTGATGATTACAGGTTTAGGTTTAATTATAGCGATGGATATTTCATCAAAAACATCCTTTGCAGTCGTGATGGTCTCGTCGACAGGTACAAGTGTATTTTTACCATCTTCCCACAGTGACATGAAAGCTGTAACAGGTATATATTTACATCCTTCATCGGCTTTGATTTCCGCCCGGTACAAAAGGGCCGGCTGTCCGCAGGCAAATTCATCTTCCTGCAAGGTAGTCCGGTTAAATTGAGGATAAAAATCGTTGTAATCTCCGGCCAGGTTCATCTCTATCCAGCATATCCATTCCGAACCCGGACGTACCTCAGCTCTCACGCGAAAATACTCATCTTTAGGCGTGGCACCGGATATTGCTATCTCCTCATCGCTCCGTTCACTTTGAGTGCCGCCGTCGCGAAAGACGGCTTTCCACCGGGGAAGGGCCACAGGTACATCGGTTTTACCTTCCCAATCGCCCCGGCTTACCCGGTAGGTCACAAAAACCTGTTGGCATTGCCCGTTTCGCGGATTTTCGAGCCAGATGGCGAATTGCGGCGGTTCGGAATAGGTGGACAGGTAGATGGCATTTTTGTTGATGTGGATATCAAATTCCACCTGTACCCTGCCTTTTGTACGCCATATCATAAATCCAGCAACCGACCCAACAACTACAGCAATACATATTGCTACAATAAATGCCGGTTTTATCTTTAGTTTTTTTCGCATCGATCCGGAGATTATATCAAGGTATAACCTGCCCTGTACGATCTTTTATCCAGAACCTCGGCTTCGGTATTATCAACGATAGACCCGGTTGCAGGATCGATGCCGAGTATTTTTTTACCCGAACGATACGACAGATTAGCCAGATTGATCATTGTGGCGCTCAGAACTCCTTGTTCGATAGAGGCATTGGGCGTTTTCCGCGACCGGATACATTCAATAAAGTTGCGGTGGTGTTTTTCGTCGGGAAAATACCCGGTTTTCTCGGCCAAGAGCTTCAAATTTTCACCAAATACCTGCCATCCGCCGCCATGACGGCCAAGAAACATAAAACCTTTGGTTCCATAGATCTCAATACGGGTAGCATTGGTACTCCATTCGGGAAATTTGTCGCTATAGCGGACTTCCTGGGGTGTCTTATACAGATAATCTCCATATTGCGACGCTTCAAGGGTCAGCGGGTAAGTGCCCATATCGAAAACAACGGTCTGATTATCGGGAATGTCACGCTTGTCATTGAATATTACTCTTCCGCCGGCACAATAAACCACACGGGGCAGGGCAGGATCTCCCAATGCCATACGTGCAAGGTCAATGATGTGGGAAGCATCACCCGACATGGCTGCTCCGCCCGAATAAGCCCACCAATCTGCCCATGCCTTATGGCGCGATACATTATAAGGCACTGATTCGGCCGGACCAAGCCACATATCCCAATCGAGTCCTTCGGGGACGGGACTGTCCGGTTTCAAAATCCATTCGCGTGTACCGGGCAACATGCAGTATGCCTTGGCGGTAACAATTGTACCGAGTTCTCCGGCAGCAAGGTAGTCCCTTGCAGAGAAAGCGTAATCGCCACTCCTGTTCTGAGTGCCGCATTGTACAATCACTTTGTTGCGTGCGGCAGCTTTCAACATTTCACGTCCTTCGTCGATGCTGAGGCAAACGTTTTTTTCGACATACACATCTTTACCGGCCCGACATGCCCATACTGTAGCCAAAGCATGCCAATGCTCGGGAGTAGCGATCACTACAGCAGTCACATCCTTGTCGTCGAAGACCTTGCGCATATCGGCTACCTTTTGTGGTGCAAAACCCTGTAATTTATTCAGTTCATCTACTACCCCACCACCCCGTGCGGCATCAACGTCACACACGTATTTGACCTCTACATTGGCAGCACATCGCTGCATGCTGAGTATAAGTTGTGTGCCACGCCCGCCTGCGCCGATGAGTGCAAGTACTACTTTGTCGTTTGCCCCTTTCATAAATGACTGAATGATTGAATAACTGAATAATAGAGAATGACCGATCTATACGTTTTCAGGAATTACATAACCTTCCCTGTATGCACCTCTTGCCAGGATGTTAGCCTTATCGTCATTAAGAATTTTTTCGGTCTCACCGTCGAACAAGAGTTGTTTATTTCCAACGCGGTAAGCGATATTTCCAAGATGGACAAGCGTTGCACTGCGGTGGCATTCCTCTACATCGCCATTTGGTTTTTTGCGGGTACGAAGGGCTTGGATGAAATCAACCTGGTGTTCGTTGTCGGGCATCACACCGCCATCCTGGGCAACGATTTCATTATTTGGTCCCATTACCTGCCATCCGCCACCATGACGTCCAAGATACATTAGTCCTTCGGTGCCATATATCTCAGTACGTGTAGCGTTATTACGCCAATTTGGGAAACGGGTTTTATCCATCCGTATATCGTTGGGCGTTTTGGTCATATAATTGGTTGCATAACCATTGTCACATGACAGGGTGAAATCGTCGAAATCGTATACAATAGATTGAAATTCAGGCGTTTCGCGCGTGCCGCCGAATACATGATTACCACCCCAGCCGTAAACTGATTTTGGGTGTGATGGATCACCAATCACCAACCGTGCAAGATCCATCACGTGCGAAGCGTCGTCAGCAAGTCCCCCTCCGCTGTATGCCCAGTAACAACCCCAATCGCCACGGTCTTTTTCGTTGACAATGCTGGGACTGTATGCCCGTTTGGCAGCAGGCCCTTGCCATTTATCCCAATCGAGCCATGCAGGAACAGGAGTTTCAGGTTGTTCCGTCCATTTACTGCCACCAAGCATATTGTAACATTTTACGGTTACAATTTTGCCGAGTTTACCACTGGCGATGTAATCGCGTGCGGTAAAACCGTAAGGTGCGCTGCGGTTCTGGAACCCAACCTGTACAATCCGTTTGTATTTATTAGCAGCTTCAACTATTTTGCGGCCTTCCCAAATATTAACAGTGGGATTTTTTTCGACATAGACATCTTTGCCTGCCTGACATGCCCATACAGTAGCCAAAGCGTGCCAATGTTCCGGAGTTGATATCCATACGGCATCGACATCTTTATCTTCTAAGATTTCCTTCATGTTTTCGGTCATCGCCGGACGGTAGCCAAATTCCTTTTCAATCGAAGCGGCAGCCTTGACGAGCTTTGTCTTGTTAACATCGCATACTGTTTTTATGGCCACATTTTCGTTGATTTTACAGCAGTTGATGATACAGCCCATTCCCCTGCTCCCGGTGCCTATGATGGCCAATACGATTTTATCGTTAGCTCCCTTGCATGAAGCATTTAGCAAGGAACTGGCACCTATGGTCAGGCCTATGGATCCTGCAACACTCTTTTTTAGAAATTCACGTCTAAACATCGTTTGTATTTTTTAGGGTTATTATAAATTCCAAAATTTCTAATTTCATGATTTCAAAATTCGCAATTGATTCATCATTTATCTGAAATTCAAGAATTAGTTATTTAAAAGATAATCTACAGAGTTAAACATCAAATTTTTGAAGCTTTCAATCTTCCAGTCATCCCAATGCCCAAGGGATGTATATATTACTTTACCGTTAATCCACATTACCGGCTCGTCGGGAACACCTGGATTGCTGCCCAACAGTAGTACCTGGGCCTTGGAGGTGCGTAACGGACGGTTTTGGTATAGCCAATTCGGACTGTTAAATTTCAAGACCACTCCTTTTAATACGGGATGATTTTCCATTCCGGGAACAACAGAAACATCAGTACCTGTATTCAAATGGCCATAATGCCCCTGATAATTTCCTCCCAATACCTGTTCGTCAAATCCAGGCCATTGTTCTAAAAATTCTGAGGCACTTTCTTTGGCTGCCACTATTCCCCCTCCTTCACGCGGGACGTTACCCTTTGCATCGAATGCATGCGAGGCTGTGCGGATTCCAAGAATAGGACGGCCACTGGCTACGTAATCCTTGATCATTGCCATTTTCTCAGGTTCCAATGCCCTACGGCGGATGAAAATCACAGCCAGATCGGCGTCTTCTAATATCTGCAGATTTTCCAAATTGTGACGTGTTGGAGGGAATGTCTTTGTCCCATCAGTATCGATAGGCATTCCGTATGCTGCATATTCGGCTTTCACTTTAGGATCGGCATCCTTTTTGGCATCGTTCATAATCGGTATTCCTAAGGCGAAATCGCAGTGGATATTTTTTTTCAGGGCGAGTTCATGGGTAAACTCCGGGAGTCTTTGGTTAGCACGGTATTCACTTTCGGCTGTCAAGAAAGCGATGCGTGGGCGTTTGTCTCCCTTGAACCGGAATTGTTTTTTACCCGTAAAGTCGGTCGATACGATTGACGGACAGACGTAGGTTTCAATATACTCAACTATCAAGTCAAGCCCGGTGAAATGATTTACGTACGGCGCCATTTTGTGATTGTACATCAAATCAGTCATATCGCGCATCAATACCACGTTCATCCCCATCCGTTTCATGGCCCGAAGGCCAAATGAGCGGCCTATCACACACATATTCGTGTGTACGCCCATCAGGATCACGTTTTTAATACCTTTCTTTTTGAAGTATACACCGATTTCGGCACCGGAGTCGCTAATCAAATCCTGATCGTTAATGGTCAGCGCATCTATTTGTTTTGTCCAGGCTTTGTGCGGTTTACAATCTGCATTTTCGCAACCTTCGTCGGACTGGTCAACAGGCCATGGAGCGTTTTCTTCGGCAGGGAGCTTGCTGCCGACAGCCAATGCAGCAATTTTTTTATCCTTGTATTTCATGACTTCTTTCCTGCCGGGGTGCTTGGCATAATAATCCATACAATCGCTCGGTGCATGAACAATTTTTACACCTTTTCCGCGGGCGATCGCAAGCACTTTGTTCATTTCCGGTGCCATTTCTGCTACACGTGCCGTAGCGTCATCGCACCAGTGCTTGTCCCACATGTCGCAAATAATAATCGCTGTCTCGGTGGGTTTCCAACCTTCGATACGACTTGTCATGTCCCAAGCGCCTTTATCCAGAATGGAAGGGACTCGTTGCTGCGTGGAAATGCGCATGGGCACCACATCATCTTTGACCACACTCAAACCCATGAATGGCAGAGTTAATATTATTAGTGTAAGTGATTTAAAAAATTTATTCATCATTCTAATGATTTAATGATTATCGTTACAAATATAGCCGGTTAGGGTGATTGAATAATTATACAATATCGATATTTTACTTGACAATACCGACATTTGTACTTTTCATTTTCGCATTAAATTTGAAAATATGTAAATATAATACAATATATTTATAAGCATTCTGCTTAAACGTTTAAGCAAGCAAATTTGTGAAATTTGAAGCATATTTTACTTAAAAATAACATTCGTACAAACCTCATAATATATGATAAAGCTTATATTTAATAAAATGTCCAATATAAATTCTAATATATAGTTTATTGTATAAATTTTATTAAAAAAAATATCACCATTTCACTCTATCCACCAACGTTCTTTTTCTTTTTTGATCATATCGTCCAAATAGAGTAATTGCTCATTACGGTTTCTTTTGCCGCCTGGAGCTTCAAGCATGGTTCCTCCATTATAATGGGGCGAAATATTACAATTTAAATCAAGATTGCCACATAACAATCCGATACCGTTCACGTCGAAAGTACGGACATCCTTGAATGTCTTGCCGGAAGAAGTCCTCACCGTAGGGTCTTTGTCGGGATTTTGAACATCACGACCGGCAGTATCGAAAATACCATAACCCATGGATTTATCTAAAACGCTGATGACAAAACGAACCTGGTTATCGGCGGCACGTGCTGGAATAATACTACGATAATAGCCTGCTACGGGAAAAAGTATCACTTCGGCACCTTTTAAAGCCAGAAGCTGCGTCACATCAGTAAACCAGCTGTCATAACAGATAATCATGCCTATCTTGCCAAAATCTGTTTCGAAAATATCTGTTTTTGAACCAGGAGTGACACCATCATTGTTCGCTTCCGGGCTGTAAGGATGTATCTTATCGTATGTCCCCATTAGCTGACCGTTACGATCGTAAAGTATTCCTCGATTGTATTGCCGGCCATCGGTTTTATCGACCACGTAGATGGAAGCAGCCACATACATACGGTATTGGGCGGCTAATTTTGCCAATAAATTCATGATTACTTCACCTTGCGACGCATCCTGACTGCCTTCTTGTGAAACCATTTCAGGATACAACAATAAATCGGCTTTATCTTTAGCAGCCTGCTCGGCAACTGCTGTCATCTGGTTATAGTCCATCTGTCCCTGCGTACATGCCAACCTCACCCATCGAGGTTGGACAGGTTCAGTTGGCGTGATCGATATATCGCGTATTTTAACTTCGCCGGCCGGATGGAAGCGGTAGAAAATCCTAATTTCAGCATCGCTGGGTTGGTTGCCTGAAATAACAATGGTTTCACGTCCTTCAACCATACCGTTTCCCAATCGGTAAAACTTGAAAATACCGTCATGGGTTTTCGATTTGCACTGGAAAAGCAGATTACGTTGCGGATCCACATTGCCTGAAATGGAAAACAGTACTTTATATTGATATGTTCCGGGAGCAAGTCGTACTTTTTTTGAAATATAAGCAACTGCTGTAGGATCGCCACATCCCGTAAGGGACAGGTAACGACCTGTCCCATCTTCCTTGAGTACAAAATGAGGAGCACGCTCCGGCCAATAAGCGGTTAGCGACCAGCCATCAGGTATGGCTCCGGCTTTTCCTATGGTAAAATCAGAGCGGAAGGAGGTGGTTTGCGCCATGACAACAGTAACTACACAAAAAAAGAGACTGATAGATGTGAGATAAATTCTCATAATATTTTATAAATAGCATATTATGGTGCTTTAACGAGCGCCGGCGAATATGTTTCCATAGCGACATCCCGAGCCTGAATGACAAACACATCTTCCGCCGTATAAACCGAACTGGGGTCGATGGTTGGATCGTCAGTTGAAGCTACAACAACTGTATATTTCAAATTATTAATCACGTCACGATCTTTATCGCCCCACGAAGTGTATGAATCCTTTTGTTTGGAGACAAACTTGCCTGATTCGTTCCCAGTAACTTGATAATTTGTTGTATAGGTTACGCCATTTTCAGTCCTGGTATTAGTTCCCGATCCGGTAATTGTACAATTGTTGGCATCATCGAATTCCAACTGCAAACTGATCGTTCCGGGCATGTATTTCGATTTGAGAGGAATACTTGCCGACTGAACAGTCCTGCGCCCCGTTGTAGCTAACTTATAGGTCCGGTTATATTCAACATATCTTTCCTGATAGATTGAATCTCCGAGTGTGGTCCCACTCCCGTCTTTTACACTACTATTACCATAATGTAAGTAAACTGCATCGTATTCATTGATGTATTTAATGGCATACATGGTAAAGTTCTTAGGCGCAATCATCCATTCGTTTACGATACGTTCGTCAGCAGTAAATTCTGAAAAGCCACCTAATATGGAGTCAACATCATTCGAACTTTTCAACCGTATCGGCACCACATAGGTATTTTTAATAGCTAATGGATCGTTGAAAAAGGCTTCTGACAGTTGTACTTCCACACCTCCAAACATAGAACCTTTTGGTATCACCAACTCGGTGTTGGAACTTAATGAATAATAATCTGCCGGCATAGCTACAATGGTATTTCCGCCGGAAGTAAAAAGAATATTATCACATAAACTGTTGTCTACTTCTATGGTAAATTTTCTGTCGCTTTCATTTTCGCGAACTCCTCCAATATGTGCATAAATAATGCACTTGTGATCATTATCATTGGAGTTGTCATAGATATAATCGCCAAGAATAATGGTTCTTACCGGAAACTGGTAGGAGAAATATCCGGTAGTAGTTCCAAAATTCGGATGCAACTCATTGTCATCTTCAAAATTATGGCATGCGGCAATTCCTACTGCTACAGCAAATAATAAAATAACTGCTTTTTTCATGTTACTCTTTTTGATGATTACCAACCTTTGTTTTGAATAAAATTAAAATTGTCGACTTCTGTTTTGGGAATAGGACCATAAATCATGAAATCCTTATAATCACGCGGCTCAACTTCAAATACCGTATACACTCCCGCCTCGCTTATACTCATGCCTTTGGCAGGTTCGATCAAACTGATGTTCCAGCGGCGCAAATCCCAAAAACGAAAACTTTCAAAACTCAATTCGAGTCGTCTTTCGTTTCGAATCATTTGACGCATATCCTCTTTACTTGTAATGGATGCAAGATAGGGATCCGTCTCTTCTATACCGCCCCGTTTACGGATTTCACTAATAATACTTTTCGCATTATAGGATTTCGGACCGCCTGTGGGACCATAAGCCTCGTTGGCGGCTTCAGCATAAGTCAAAAACACTTCGGTATACCGAATGAATGGGTCAATATGATCCTGAGGATTCGTCGTGGTACCTATAGTGACCTCTGACCTGAGTAATTTCCTCAAATAATATCCTGTACGGGTGGAAGTGGGTAAAAAACCTAATCCGTCGATCCCGCTTCCAACAGCAGTATTGACAAGTTTGCCGGATTTGATTTCAGCCCCGTTGTATACCACCGTTCGTGCCAGTCGTGGATCCCTGTCCTTGTAGGGATCCCTAGGATCATATCCAGAAGCGGAATGATTGATGGGATAACCGTTCAACATCGGGAAGGCATCCACAAGATTTTGCGTGGGATTGATTCGTCCGTTACCTTCCAAACTGGGTGGAAAATTAGCTAATTCATACGCGGAATTGCCGGCTTTGGGTTTCCTCCACAGATGTTCAGGCAAATCCTTGCTCGGGTTTGCGCTTAGATCGCAAGCATCTACCTGATTCCTGAGATAAAAAATATGTCCCACGGGATCCAATATAGCCGGATTTTTCATCTCATCCAACAGTTGACCAGCGATATCGGCAACCGTTTCCCATAAAACGGTATTGTTGTTGAGATTAAATGCAGGGCTCGCATGCAGCAATGCCAAACGCATTTTAAATGCCAGCGTGATACGCCCGCTGATGCGTTGCCTGATTCTATTTCCGCAAGTAAAATTATATGCTACAATATTGTTGTCGATTGTTTTTTGATCACCTGTTGTCAAGTCGCTATAATTATTCGGAAAATCATTTACATTTTTGAGGTCGAAGTAATCGAACGGCAGCAATTCTATCGCTTTGTCAAAATCCTGATAAGCGCTTTCTACACAATTTTCAAATTTATCGCGCGGCTGCTTAAAATCGGCATCAATGTCAAGAAATTCATTGTATATGGGTGTACCAAGTAATTCGTTGTTGGTTCCCACGCCTGCATGATTGCGGAGCAAATAATACTGCAGAACGCCCCTCAAAGCATACGCTTCTCCTTTTAATCGACGCTTATACAAAGCATCCATTTGTTGATTTTCGACCCTGAAAGTCACATCGTCGACAATGGATAAGAATTGATTGATGTGTAAGATCCCCGTATAACAACTGCTCCAAACAGATTGTGAATTATTGGAAGCCGACCAACGGCCGGAAGCCATCTGCCTGTAACCGTTTGTAGGATCATTGCTGACAGCATCGTCGGTGGCTACCTCGTCCCATCGGTATACATTTCCGGAAGCGCCCTGTATTGACACGTATCCATTTAACAATAAACCATCCGCCCAGCTCGGTTCTTTCATCACCCTATCGAAGTTATCGATATTTTGAGGTTCCGGTTCAAGCAAACTGCAAGAAGATATAACAATAACCATCGTTGCGGCTACTATAATTTTGAATATTTTCATCTGATTCATATTAAAAAAATTACACTTTGATTAAAAAGAAATTTTCATCCCGATGACATAACTGTTATAGTACGGCGCTCCGGAATTGGAGAGATTCATGATTTCTTTGCTTTTGGAAAAAAGAAAAGGATCGGTCACATAAAGGAACAACTCACCCGCTTTCACGAATGTTATTTTTTTCGCCAGAGATTCAGGCATCTGACAAGTTAATTGTACCCGACTAATTCTGAAAAAATCATTTTGATACATCCAATAATTTGACCGCCGGTAATTATTGGCAGCAGTCCCTGTAGTCAATCGTGGAAAGGTTGCATTTTTCCAGTTTGACTCCGTCCATGAATCTTTTACTAATTCGGAATATTTTTTGTTACCGTCTACCCAATAGTAATCAGATTCCGTAAAATTGACACTCCCCGCGCGAGCCTCACCCAACACCATTAGACTGAGAAACTTGTATGATACATTGAGATGTACGCCTGCGACAAAAGGTGATTGCCAGCGTCCCAGATATACCTCGTCGTCGACAGTAACATTTTCTTCGTCATTTTGCTTTTGATATTTGATGTCGCCAGGACGCACGGTACCAAAAGTTTGCTGAGGACTGTTTGTGATATCATCCCCATTTGGGAATAATCCGATAGCCTTTAATCCGAATTGCGCATCAGCCGGACGACCTTCGCGCTTTTGATAATCATATGGTCGTGCTTGCTCCTGAAGCCTGGTGGCTATCGAAGTAGAATACAGCATGTTGGTTCCGACAAAAAACATCCAGTCGTTAAACCTGCGCGTATAGTTTAATCCTATTTCGAAACCTTGGTATTCCACGTTATTATAATTTTCTATTGGCAGAAAGCCCCCGTAAAAACCCGGATATTTGGAGGCAGCGGTAATCGGTAATCCTTCATTAGTAATCAAGAACCAATTGGCATCAAATCCCAATGATTTGTTTAAAAATACCCCTTGCAAACCTATGTTCAGGTCTTTACGATCCACATAAGTCAAATTAGGATCATGCCCACGCTGCGAACTCCTCGCTGTACCTGAACCCAAATTATCGTTCCACGTAAAACTACCGGCTCCACCGTATCGGTTTTCGTACATATAAAACTCGCTTATGGGCACATCGGTTTTCATGAGTCCCGCCGATGCTCTAATTTTCAAATAATCGATAAAACCTGCTCCCGACATGAAGTCTTCGTTGCTTATCACCCACGCTAATCCCACTGTAGGCGAAAATCCTCCACGATTCCCCTCCGGCAATTTCGTTGAATTGACAAAGGCGCCACTGAAATCGACCATGTAACGCTTGTCATATCCATAGCCTAACTGCATTCCTAAATGAGCACGTTTATCTCCCTGATAATCACCCGACATTTTAAATACGCTGGCATAACCGAGGAGCGCCCCGCTAAAGTGATGAACATTATTAAATGTTCTATCGTATTGCAACGTAGCGTAACCGCCAAACCTTCTTCTCATATAGAGAGTGGAAACTTTAGGTGTACTTTCTTTGTAGTCAGTCCCATATTCTTGCAGACCGATGATCCGATCCGCATCTTTATCCCATGTTGGATAATATACCATATATTTGTGCAGTAATGTCTGATACCAGGTGGCAATATAATCAAAACTAATACTGGTATTAAATGACAATCCCTCAGTTACACCACTCAAATCGACATTGATTCGATTATTGAACGAATATATTCTGGTATTTTGTTCCATGGTGCCTCCAAGATACATGTTTCCGAGGATGCTGCTTCGATTATTAACGTTTCCGCCCAACAGGTATTCTCCATCAATATCTCTTTTATGAGCCAATAATGCCGGAATTTCCGGATCCATTAAAGATATGGGTAAAAGCTGCGCAAATTCGTGAGGCCTGACACGACGGACAGCATCCCAATAGCTTTCAAGAGGATCATCTTGGTTAGCCATCGGAGTTTTGTCTTTGCTCACCACTACTCGTCCGTCTGTTTCGATATTAATCCAGTCAATGGGTTTTACATCTACATTTATCCGCATATTGTAGATATTATTCCTCGCATCTTTACCATAACCCATTTTAAACATGTCTCCGGCAGAATACACACCGAAATTGGAATAATATTTGGCAATTTTATTTCCTCCGACGAATTCACCGTTCACATCAAAGAAAGATTTGAACGGTTTCAAAAATTCATTAGAATAATAATCGACACTTGGGTAACGATATTGATTGCCGGATTTGAAATTATTCATTTCATCCTGGCTAAAGTAATCGTCCTTGTTACCGTCATTTTGGTATGCTAAATTATAATATTTCATATAATCGTATGAGTTCAGGTATTTTGGCAATGCTTTTGGGGTTGAAATACCATATCGCACAGTAAAATCGGCCTGTTTTTTTATCTCTTTAGCTCGTTTTGTAGTGATCAAGATCACCCCGTTGACGGCAGATGTCCCATACAAAACCGCAGCATTGGCATCTTTTAATACCGTGACACTTTCAATTTCCGATATTCTTAAATGATCCAGGTCGCGGGGCAATCCATCTACCACAACCATCGATCTGCTCGAGAATGATCCGCCGCTGAGAGCCTCTCCTACATCCAATCCATGCCCCAGACCCCTCACATTTAATTCGCCCAGCAAACCCAACATGTTGTAACCTACCAGACCCGAAACGTCTCCACTCCCAATGATCCGAGTTTTGTCGTAGTTGATATAATCGCTCGTCATGTTCGATACTGCGCCTACTATATCGCCTTCATAAACATGGCGAAACCCAAGATTTACCTTTTCTTCATAAAGAAAATCAGAGGGTCGAAGGGTGATCTTCATCATGTCGCGTACCTCTGATGCAGGCAGTGTTATCGATTTGTAACCTCTTGCTTTTACAATCAAAAATGCATCAGAATTCATCGAAATAGTGAAACTTCCGTTGCTTTCGGTTTTGGCATAATTGCTGTTGCTGAGCAGTTCGGCATTTGCAATTGGATTTCCTTCCGAATCTTCTATGACGGCCGCAATGGTGATTTTTTGTTCATTCGCATTTTGTGCAAACATCGTATGAGCACATACCAACAGCAGAACGCTTAAAAAAATGGATGTTAAATTATATCTTTTCTTCATTTGATAAGAATTTTAAAATTAAGAATTAAAGCTACCATCCGGGATTCTGTGGAAAATTGGAATACTGTTGCGCCCATTTTTTTTGTAGGGGTAGCCAGTTGTGTTTTTTCTCGGCTATTCTTTTAATCTCTACTACAACTTCCACATTGACGGGTAGTCCGGTGTTAGGGTCTCTGTCAAAAAGAAACCTTGTTTTATCCCGAAACCGCGGATCTCCATTGAGGTTCCATCGACGTAAATCATCAAACCTTTGCCCTTCGAAACACAATTCAACTGCTCTTTCGCGGATGAGTTCATCAAAAAACGCGGACTTGTCTGCCGTGAATTTGGCAGGTACAGGATTCGTAAAATCAGCATCCGGCAAGTCCCGCTGTCTGATCTTATTGACGGCGCCTTCGGCTGTCAAAGCGTAATTGCCAGAGGTTGCTTTTGGTCCGCCATTGGTTTTGAAATTGACAGCCTCCGCATACATCAGGTAAACATCAGCAAGACGAAGAAAAGGCACATACGCCTGCATTGATTCCCGTTCAACTGTGGTAAATTGCGGACCTATTCCATTAAATTTCTTTTGATAATAACCGGTAAATGTCCCCAATTCCCAAGGACCTTTTTTGTAAGTGTGTAATCCGTCCCTTGATGATTGAAGAAACCGGCAATCATAAAAGTTACCACTACCAGTAGGATATTCCACATTGGCAAGAGTGGGAAAATTGTTAAATTGTTCGCCATCGTGGCAAATCACTTTATAAAAACGCGGATCGCGATGCGACCATGGGTCTGAGTCATTATATTGCGAATCAGAATTGGGATCATTCAACGGATAACCTTTATCGTCTCCGAAATTCTGGACTAAATTGTGTGTAGGAATATCTTCCTGCCATAACCCGTCCAGGCAATATGGCAAAATTGCCCTTCCTCCATTCCACCACGTTCCATCGCTTTTGTAAATGGTGGGCATCATGATGCCTTCATACTGTCCGGGCTTCGTAGTCGGATTGCCCCAAGAGTAAAAATTTTTCATATAATTTCCCCATGCTTCCAACCCAAATAAATCCCGATGTTGATCAACCATAGTCAACAATTCCCCGAAAGCAGCGGCTGCCCTGTCGCACAATTCCGGATCGAATTCATTTCTGCCTGTGGCTTCTTGATTGATCATCGGACTGGCTGCAAACAAAAGGGATTTACCCAGATATCCCAGCGCCATTATCTTGTTGGCACGGTCGCGGTTGTTGCCCAAGGTTCTTTCCCCCGTAGCCACTAAGTCCCAATGCACAGGTAAAATATCTGCGGCTGCCCTGAAATCTTCTGCCATTTTCAAAGCAGTTTCCTGAAAATTTGTTCTTGCGAACTCGGGACCACCCCAATCTTCATCTGCTTTCAACGCCCGGGAAATGTAGGGCATTCCTCCCCAGAACCGACATATTTCGAAATGAAACCATGCCCTGAAATACAACGCCTGTCCCTTGAGTAAGTTACGTTCTTCATCTGTTCCTACAAACAAATCCGGTTCTTCGAGTTTGGCTAACGTTGTGTTGGCAACAGCAATGGCATACCAACTCCACTCCCAAATAAACCTGGCTTCCATGTTGTTGAAATTTGGATTGGCACGGGGTGAAGGAAATTTATCGAGATTTATCGAGCCATACAACCAACCGTTTGACCCCCAATAATCACCTCTATCAAAGCCATAAATATCTTTACAAGAAAGCGTTTCATCAGCCAATAAATAATTACTCCAGTTTCCGGCTTTTTCGTGGTCGGTAATACAATTATACATTTGTTCGGCCCATCCTTGAAAACTAAAGAAATTTCCGAATACTTCCTTGTCGGAATAATCCGACTCAGGTGCTTTATCCAGATATTTTTCGCACGAAACCAGCACAAGGCTAAAGCACATGACAAGTATGCTTAAATTTATGTGGTTCATTTTTAAAATTTTTCTTTTCATTGCATTTTATATTATATATGTTACACAATTAAAATGATAATTCTATGCCTAAATTGATTCTTTTCAATAGGGGATAAGATCCGCTCGAACCTCCCGATTCCCTTGCTTCGGGCATTTTCGACCAAAAGAACAGGTCATTTCCCTGAAGGTAAATTCTCAAATTATTGATTCCGATACCATTCAACAAACCGCTTTTATTAAAGGTATAAGCCAGTTCAACAGATCTCAACTTGAGATAAGAAGCGTCATACAGATAAAAGTGTCCCAAATTTCCTCTGTTTGCCATCCAGCGAGGCAGATACGAACTTGCATTGGGATTGTCCTTTGACCAGTAATCGCGAACATGATCGAATAATACGTCGGTATTATCACGGAAATTATTGAGCGTCATTATACGGCTGCAATTGTTCACACCATAAAATTGTATCATAAAACTCCAACCTTTGTAATCGACACCCAAACTCAAATTTGCCGTATTTTGCGGCACTTCCGAATACCCGATCGGGGCCCTGTCATCAGCGTCAATTTTACCGTCGCCATTGAAATCTATCAAATCATAATACCCGGGTTGTTTTTCATTGTCATAGTTTTCATAAGCAACACTGGCATAAACCTCATCCCAGTTTTGATAAAAAACTCCTGAATTGATCACGCTTCGTTGCTGATCAACAGTATAACCGGCTTGTTTTTGGTAATCGGGCATCAATGGCGCATCATCTTTGAAGATAATTTCATTTTTATTATGTGCTGCAAAAATCTTTCCCCAAACATGAACCTGTTTGAAATTTTTACTGATACCTAAATCTATTTCAAAACCTTTCGATTTGGTATGTCCTGCATTTCCGTATGGAGCTGTGAATCCAAAGTAACTCGGAATCGTTCTTTCATCACCTTTCAACATGATGTTTTCACGTTCTTCCGTAAAATAATCAATCGAAACAGAAATCAGATTTTTAAAAATACCAAACTCCAGACCGAAATTGTTTTTGATGGCAGTCTCCCATTGAAGATCAGGATTTCCTACGGTCTTCATTATATACATTTCATACGGGCTTTCAGGAGAAGTATTGGTATTGGCTATATTGATATATGAGCCCAAACGCGCCATGCCGCCATAAAGATATTGCGAGCTGTAAAGCCATCTTTGTCCAACCCTGTCATTACCCACCTTTCCAATACTGTATCGCAGTTTCAGCCTGTCAACCCATTCGACACTGGAAAGAAATTTTTCATTGGATATATACCATCCGGCGGCTACAGATGGGAAAAATGCAAAACGATATCCAGGTCCAAATTGTTCCGAACCGTTGTATGCTCCGTTAAATTCAAACATATAGCGGGAATCATAATCATAAGTGCCTCGGAAAACCCAATCTTCCCTGTATTGCATAAAATTATTACCATAGGCATTTTCTTCACGCTGGAAAAGTCCCATTACCGATACATTGTGTAAATCGAATAGTTTTCGGGCATAACTTAATTGAAATTGATACACCAATTGACGATCTACCGGCAATCTGCCCCACAAGCTATTGGATGCAAAGGAACTTTCATTTTGTATACCCCATGGTTGTACGACCCAGGCGTAATCACCCGTACTTTCCCTAAAGTACCTGACACTATACGAATCCGGCCCATAACGCCAATCATGACTAATAGACTTGTAACGAATATTGGAATCCGTAGGACGGGTAGAGGTAGCATCTGTGATTCCTCCAATCGAGCTGATTACATTATTGAAACTCAGCATTGCTGTCGCTGTCAATCCGGGAGTGATAAATTTAAAGTCCTGCTCAAGTTTTACAATGGAATTTAATGAAGTAGTCCTCATATTTTGTATTCCGCCATTATACATGCCCGCTATGGGATTGGGTACGTTTTGATACACTATGTTAACGCCCCAATAGCCATCAGAGTATTGGACGGGAAACAGATTGGGCGCCATACCATAAAGAGAGCGCCACTGCCATGTAGGTATATTAGGGTCGGCATTACCACCCGTTGCCCAAATATTCTTCTTGTTACCAAAATAACCGTCAAAATTGACTTTCAACTGGGTTGTCGATGTTATCGCTATATCTACGTTGGACCTAAAGTTCATACGGTCGTAATCAAACGAAGGATCGTAACCTTTACCATTATCATACTTCTTTATCATGTCGCCTTCATGTAAATAGCTTAACGAACTAAAATACCTGATAGCTTTATTCCCCCCCTGTATATTGATGTTGGCTTTGTGGGTAAAACCCATTTTTTTGAACATGGCATCCTGCCAATTAACATCAGGGAAGAGTTCCTTGTATTCTTCGGGCATATCGGACGTCCATCGATACAGATTGACGATGTCATAAGGAACAATAGACTCCCACGAAGACGGTCTAAAAGCAATTTCCCGTTCGATTGTCTCATTCTTAGCCATCATGGTTTCATAAGAGTTTAGGGTTTTGGGAACTTTCGACAACATGGTACCTGTAACCGTATAACTGGCGTTCAAAGTCATTTTTCCTTCCTGTCCACGTTTGCTATTGATCAGGATCACGCCATTTGCGCCCTTTACACCAAAAACAGCTGTTGCCGAAGCGTCTTTTAAAACCGAAATAGAGGAGATTTCGTTAACGTCGACATTACTCAGGTCCCTTTCCACACCATCAACCAGTACTAAGGGGTTTGCATTGTTCCACGTACTTTTTCCGCGAATAAAAATTTGTGTGTCGCTATCGCCCCAACCAGCACCTCCCCCCGGCTCCCCTGAACTGGTAAGTGACACCAGGCCGGGTATTTGTCCTGCTAAAGCATTTCTAAAGTCGGTCACATTACCCGTTCGTTTCAATTCCTGTTCTGTAGCTTGTGAGACGGAGCCCACAATGGTTTCCTTTTTCTGGATCCCGTATCCTACTACCACCACTTCCTCAATCTGTTGCGAATCTTCTCTAAAGTTCAGATTGATCGTCCTCATATCGCCAATGGTGATTTCTTGTGTTTCGAATCCAATGAAGGAAAAAATCAAAACAACCGCATTATTGTTGGGAACAGTAATGGTGTACTGACCTTTTTCATTGGTTGCCACACCGTTGGTGGTTCCTTTTTCGACAATATTTACGCCCGGCAGCGGAAGGCCATCGGAATCATTCACTACACCCGTTATGTTTCGGGTACCCTGCTGCCCATACAAGGGTGCTGACACCGTCAAAAAAATGACAATTAAAAAACATAAAAGTTTGATAATATTGCCAGTACATTTCAATAAGTAATCTATTTTTTTGCACATAATATATTGATATTAAGCATTTAAACTTGATTCATATGATTTCATTATTTATTAACTCCATAATTTATCCCACGGTTTGCGATATACAGGTTTAAGAAAAGCATCCGCGGCAGTATTATTCACAAACTTTTGGGTTTTGGGATCATAAGTTACTTTCGTACCGGTACGATAGGAAATATTGGCCGCATGTGCCAAGATCGTGGCAAAAGCGCCTTTCTCCACTGGGCTGGTTGTTTGGATATTTTTTGTGCGAATGCAATCAATCCAATTGGCTGTGTGCGCCTCCACACCTCCGTCTTCCGCTTTACCTTTTAGCTCCGCCGAATCGGTAGCAAAACCGTCACGGGTTCTTTCAGGAATCAATTGATAGCCTTCGCGGTTACACACCAGTGTAGCATTACTTCCTACCCATACCACACCTTGGTTTCGATTATAAAGGTATGCTACCTGTTGCGCCCATTCAATATGAAAATTTTCATACTCGAAAATTGTGGTTTGACACGAGGGTGTTTCATTAAAGGTTTTAGGATGCTTGTAAGCCGAAGACACTATGGATTTGGGGTAAGTTCGGTCGTTGAGTCCCAATATTTTGAGGCCGTCGAATGCTGAGTCAATCCAATGGACTCCCCAATCGGTTTGTTGACCGCCGCCATAATCCCAATAACTCCTCCATCCTCTGACACGGGCAGAATTGTATGGACGATCGGCAGCCGGACCCAGCCACATTTCGTAATCGAGGTACGATGGTGGTGCCTCGTCAGCTACCACAGGACGTGGATTGGTGTTGTTACACAAGAAAATTTGCACCTTATACACATCGCCTAATATGCCGGTCTTTAAAATTTCGTTGGCTGCCTGGAAATAACGCAAGCTGGGTTGCCATAACCCTGTTGTTATCACTTTTTTGTATTTCGCTTGCAACTCAATCATTTTGTTACATTCGGCAATTGAATTGGCTACCGGCTTTTCGACATAAATCGCCTTTCCTGCTTTTATTGCTTCAGCAAAAACATAGGTATGCCAATGATCGGGAGTAGCGATAATAACCCCATCAAGATCCTTATTCTCCAACATTTTACGGAAGTCGTCATATTCCTGAACCTGTTTCGTCTGATCCGGAAAACGTTTTTTGAAATCTTCAACTTGAGATGCTCTCCTGTTTTTGTCTACATCGCAAAATGCGATACAATGGACGCCGTCACCCTCCAAAGCAGCGCCCAAATCGCGGCATCCCATGCCTACTCCGATAACACCTATATTGACTCTGTCACTCGCAGATACTTTTTTGTGAGCAACAGGAGCTGCTGTTGATTCTTCGAGAAAAAGGTGAGATAATCCATAACTTGCAGCCAGCATACTGCCATTTTTGATAAATACTCTTCTTGAACTCATATACTTTCTATTAAATGAAAAGTGCCTCACTCATACTTTATTCAGGGCAAACACATCTAAAATTTTAATTAAATAGCAATAAATTCATTATAAAAAACTTACGGCTGTAGTGGTCGCCTGATTTTTGATAAATCAGCACATATTATATTTATTATTAATGGTTGAATTTTTAAAATGAAACTAAGAAGCGTCAACCCTCATCAACTGTCATATTTTTAGAATATTATGGCTGATCCGCTAATATAAAAACACTCTCTCAATGAACGATAATTAACAATTTGTAATTTTTTTCAATTTTGCGATTTGATTTGAAAAAAGATAACTATCTAAAAATTTAAAACAAATTAAAGCATCAGTACTACAAATAGCTATATTGCCAAACAACATGACTTTTATCCTTACATTTTTCCATAAAGAACTTGGCAAAGCCCTAAAGACATCACTACCTACCTGGCGGGTAGATTTCTAAGTTACATAAAATAAGTAAGAAAAACTGTTTAGAAAACTTATTTTTTGAAAAATATTCCTATATTTGTATATCTATTTCTAATAGTATAATTCTACTAAATTGTACTTGTGCCGGGAGATGTTGTCGCATTTTCCGGTTTTTTTGTTTTTTGAATCATACCATAAGCATCTTGTTTAAGTTTGAATATTCTAAATATGGGATCAAGATAGAAAATATGTTGATGGGAAAAAAATTGATATCCAAAATGTGAAAAAAATGTACTTCCAAGTTTTGGATTAACATCTAAAAGTTTCTACTTTATGAATTTAACGCGTTCAAATGAGGCATAACACACCGACAATAATTTATTTAATGTCATACCAACAACTTTTTACACTTGATCCTAAATATATTTTATTAAAATATCATGACATTCAAAATAAAACGAGTTCGAGTAATGAATAATTTACAAGTGCAAATATATTTGGTAGGTGGACAATATTATTATACAATATCGACATTTTGTATAATAATTTCGATAACATATTTGCCTATATGGTCTTATTGATCAGACAAGTACCCTAAATTTGGTCGTGTCCTTTTCAATTTATCTTTATTTGCAGTTATTGATGTATGATTCACTGGGGCTTTTTACTTTATAAATTTGCGTTACAAAACTATCGGTATAGGCGTTTAAAGCTCACTAATTATTTTTTTAATTTTCTGCGGATTGGCTCGAATTTAATCATTCTGCAAATTAGGTTGTCAAAAACAGTATCCATGTGGTTGCGTCTATTGTATCTGTAATGGTATTCATCA
>JAVBNI010000163.1:0-21070 GCA_031551645.1 Bacteroidales bacterium
CGATACTTGCCTTGCTCTATTTCTAATACTTTTTCCTTTTTGAATTCATCACTAAAAATACGATGTCTTTTGTCCATTTTTGAGTTAACTTTAGAAAAGTTTTTAACACTTTTCCTGTCAACCTATATCATGGGAGGACAATAAATGAGGTAAAGAACAATAAATCAAGTTTAAACAAATATCAAAAACGTCGATTATATCTCGCATGGTACTTAATGATTGTCGTTTGTACTGTTAAGTTGATTATAAAATGACGCCATTAAAAACCATTTTTTATTAAAAATATGCATGTTGCATTTTTTAATTCTTAACTCTTAATTCTTAATTTATAACTCTTTTCCGTTTCCACCGGCGATGACTCCACAACCAGTATTGCGGTGCCCTGTGAATGGTTTCTTCGAGTAGCCGGACGTGCATATCTGTGATTTCATTTTCGGCTGTTTCTGCAGCATTTTCAGCAATCAAGGTCGTATCTACCACATAATAACCCCTTTTTACCCGGCGGGTTTCGTAATATACAACTGCTGTATTATAACGCTTTGATAATTTTTCTATTCCTAAATAGACAGAGGTTTCTTGGTTCAGAAAAGTTGTCCAGTAAGCCGCATTTTGCGGTGGGGCCTGGTCAGCCAGGAAACATAAGGCGGTTAATCTGTTTTCCTGTAGATATTGGTTGATGGCGCGTATGGCCATATTTGACGGGATAGCGTCCGTACCGTATTTGGTACGCAAATCATAATAAAACTTATCGAAATGTTTATTTTGCAATGGCTGGTATAAAGTAGCGTGGTGGTATGGAATAGTATGTTCTAATGTCGCCAGCCATTCCCAATTACCATAATGTCCGGTTACAAAAAATATCTGTTTTCCCTTTTTGCATAAATCCTCAAACATCTCCGGATTGCTGTAATGGATACGGCGGTGTATCTGTTCGGTATCGATATGAATCAGCTTAATGGTCTCGATGAACATATCGCACAGGAATTGGTAAAATCGGCGGGCAATTTTTTTCCGTTCTTTTTCCGTCTTTTCAGGAAACGAATTCCGTAAGTTTTCCATAATGACAGCATATCGGTAACGTGCGACATGGCATACTATCAGATACAGAAAATCGGAAAGCAGATACAGGCAACGTAACGGCAAAAATGCCAACAACCAGCAAAAACCATAAAACAAGGCATACCAAAAAGACGACATTGTTGTTCAGGATAAATTGATTTTGGCAAAGGTACGGCTTTTATTATTTTTTTGATCCATATTCGTCATGTTCAAAATCATTTTGGTGAATATTTTCCATGTTTGAAATTACTTTTTGGGGGATAATGGACTATCCTTGGAATGAAGACAAAATAATTTACTCATTTGACAGGATTAACATGATTTACAATATTATTTACATCTTGTAAATCAGGTTAATCCTGTCTGAAAAAGATAAGAATGTTATTTTGTCTTTGTCACTTTAACAAAGCTTGACAAAAATATGTGAAAAATTTTATCTTTGCAGAGCATATTAGACTTTAAATTATAACGTGATGTATAGGAGAAAATTTTTCAAATCTTTATCAGCAGGAAGTCTGGGTATGGTATTGTCACCTCTTGTAGGGGCTGCCGGGGCGAACCGTGAGTTTCTGTATGATGGTATACCGGCTACTAATATTGCCGATGCGCTTGCTATACCCCGTGTCAAAAACTCAATGCCGGGCAGGTATCCGGGGAAAGTAATAAAGGCATACGATCCCAAGAGCGTAGTAGACGGAAAGCCTTCCGGAGAAGCGGCATACGCCATGTTGGAGAAAAGCATGTTACGTCTCACAGGCGCTAAAGACCTGAAAGAAGCGTGGCGGCAGTTTGTTGGCCCCGATGATATTATCGGGCTGAAAGTGAATCCGGTGGCCGGAAAACTCCTGAGTACATCACATGCAGTTACAAAAGCCATTGTCCGGCAACTGGAAGAAGCCGGCATTCCGAGGAAAAACATGGTAATCTGGGATCGTCGCGAGATGCAGTTACCAGAGACGGGCTATACCGAAGAAAATTACCCGGGGATCAGGATTACGGGTACCGAATGCCAGGATGCAAACGGAGGGTTTCATACGCCCGAAGGAAAACTCTATAGCGAAGAAAGGATCGACAGAAAGCATTATTTTTATGCGGATGTCGACGGGAAATACGACGACGAAACCATGCCTTTTATGGTGAATGACGGAAAATATTCTTATTTCACGAAAATATGTACCGAGCAGGTTACCAAGATCATCAACATTCCGATTCTAAAAAATGCCGGTACGTCCGTAACACTATGCATGAAAAATCTGGCGTTCGGGTCGGTCACCAATACCGGGCGACTTCACGAAAAACTCTGGCACGAAACCAGCGCTTATGTTTGTGCTTTCCCTCCTTTACGTGATAAAGTAGTATTGAATGTTGTAGACGGTCTGATTGGATGTTTCGACGGTGGGCCGGTTGCTAATCCTCAATTCATTTGCGAATACAATTCAATACTTGTTGGAACTGACCCCGTCGCTGTTGATAGAATTGGTTTTGATATGGTACTTGCCAAGCGTATCGAAGAAGGAAAACAATCAACAGAAAAACCGGGGGCAACCAAATTTATGGAGCTTGCTCAGGAGCTTAAGTTGGGAGTAGCAGACCGGAATAAGATCGAATTGATTGAAGTGTAGGACAAAATATACGGAAATATATCATTTTGCCACTGTCAGGGTCAAGACCGCTGACAGGGCTGCGTTCCCTGACAGGGGTCGATAGACCCTGTCAGCGGAAAAAATATAATTCTCTTAGAGCCTGTTTAAAAATAAAATTTATATTTGATAATCACATAATTGTGGATTGTAAAAAATATATAAGATTGCTTCGACTATGTCTCGCAATGACGTGCTATCAACGTCATTGCGAGGACGAGGAACGAGGACGAAGTAATCTATAATCATTCTCTGATTTAAAATTTAAACAGGCTCTTAACTAAATGGCATTAAAACGTAATGTGTTATGATCATCCACAGAATCACGATTATAGTTATTATATTCCTATGTTCAATACAGTCAGCATTTTCTCAGATTGAAGTTAAAAGAGAACGTGTTTTTACCGGTACCGCTTTATACGGATTCATGAACGGAGGATCGGACTTATATTATGAATACGGTTTCAAAGAATTGGTTTCGAGAGATATCGTATATAAAGGCGAAGAATTTACTGTGGATATTTATACCATGGATAAATCGCTCGATGCTTTCGGAATTTATTCAATACATGCATATAAATGTCAGCGTGCCGATTCGCTGGGATCTTTTGATTGTTTGTCGAAATATCAAATGCAGGCAGTGGATGGCAATTCATATGTATCCATTGTTTTCCAATCGGGAAGTAAAGCGGCGAGCAAGGCTGCAGACGAACTTTACCGGATATATGTTGTGGATGGTAAAACCAAAATCAATATCCCCAGGCAACTTGCTTATTTGGCAAAACCATATTCGGGAACGCTCAAGTATATGAAAGGTAAATTAGGAGTGGCGAATGTACAGTCGTCCCTCTCGGATATGCTTGACGGCATCGGTAATTACGAAATATGGTACATACAGGATGCAGTCAAAGGTGATGCCATATTATTTTTATTGCCGAATGCAAAAGATTGTTCCCTTTTGCAAAAAAGAATTCCTAAAGAAAAAATTATCCGCAAAGGGGAGAAATTTGTGTTGGCGAAATATTAAGCTTTCAATCTGCCATACAATTCAAAGATTTCAAAATTCAACAATTCAACAATTTTTCACTAAATATTCAGCGCTTAAGATAGCTGCTTCTGTGAAAATGGACGAGCATATGATTTCGATTTTTTCGAATGGTGCCCATCCGTAATTCCGGATTTTATTTTTGATATACGGAATAATCACATCGGCGCTTTGCATGATTCCTCCGGCTAAAATGACTTTTTCGGGATCATAGGCGTAAATCAGGTTGACAATGGTGTCCGTCCAGATATCCATGCAGTGGTTGCGTGTTTTTATCGCATAACTATCACCGGCTGCAGCTTTTTCGAATATCAATTTGAAATCGGGAGTTGTATTTTTCGCCCATTCGGCTTCCGATGCTCCGGTATATTTCAAAATCTCCTTGATGTTCCAGGTCGATGATTGCGCTTCGCCGCATCCCCTGTTGCCGCAATTACAGAGGAGTCCGTTCCTGTCGAGGATAAAATGTCCGCCCAATATCCCGGCTATATGATGGCTTCCGCGCATCACACGTCCTTCGACCAACGCCGAAGTGCCTAAGCCGGTGCCCAATGTTACCATCACTAAGTTATCGCAATTCCGTCCTGCTCCATATTGCCATTCTCCGATGAGTGCGCACCGGGCGTCATTGTCCATGGCTAATGGAAGATTGAAAGTAGATTTGGCCCATTGAGCCAGATCCATTCCGACAACATCGTTGAATTTGTCATTAATCACCAAAACCTTTTTGGCATCACAATCAACAATACCCGGTATAGACATCCCGATCCCCGACAACTGTGATACTTGCGATCCGTCTTTGGATAAAAGATATAAAATAACTTCTTCGATAGGTTTTAATTGAGGTTGAAGCCCATTCTGTGATAATGCGTTGATCACTCGTTTATCAATGATTTTCCCGTCACGGATCAGGCCGATTTTTATATTGGTTCCGCCAATGTCTATCCCGATTGTCAACATGTGATTATTTTTTATCTGTTAAAATTGTGAAGAAAAATCTTCTGATATTTCAATTTGTCATTTCGTGTACGCACACGACAATAAAATTGTTACTCCGTGTACGTACACGTTATGAAAAGTGAAATCAAAGGATTGTTTTGTTAAAATATTACGTTTCTTAATCAATGTCGTTTACTTAGTGACTCTGTCAGGCCTGCATGACAGGGTCGCAGGCAGGCTACGAAGCTGCTAAATAGAGCCCTTAACTAAACGACATCGAATTTTCAATTCTCAACGCTCAATTATTTACTCCACTCCCCATTTCATATTAGGTTCCGGTCCCATTTTCAGTTTTAGGCTACCGCCTTTCAATAATTCCGTTGCCGGGAATTTGAACGATTGCAGGGGCTTGCCATTCAATTCGGCCGATTGTACATATTTGTTTGTACGCGAAGCACCTTCGGCCTCAATGGTAAAAGTTTTTCCACGGCCAAAACGTTCGCCGAGGTTGATGACTGATTTTTCAAATAGGGGGCTGGCGATTTCATACACAGGATTGACATTACATCCGCCGTCGGTCTGAAATAGCCCGATAGCAGCCATAACAAACCAGGCACTCATTTGTCCCTGATCTTCATCACCAAGATAAGCGTTGGCTATTTCGAACCCGTAATAACGGTCGATGATGGAACGGCTCCAGCGTTGTGTCTGCCATGGTTGGCCTACCCAGTTGAACAGGAACGCAAAATGCATCGATTGCTGGTTGCCTTGTACCACCGGATAATCCCAATACTGGTCGCCCGGAGCGTTGTACCGCCAAGGTTCGCTGGCCTCGAATCCCCAAGTGAGCCGGTCGATGAAACGTTTTTTACCAATAACCTCTGCCAATGCAGGAACATCCTGCGGAACAAAGAAAGTAAGTTGCCATGCATTACCTTCAACATATTGACGATTGGCGCCCGATTTAAATGGGTCGAAGTTTTTTTCCCAGCTTCCGTCGACATGGCGCATATGGGCATAACCCGAATCGGGCTCAATGGCATTCCGCCACCAATTACCACGGTCAGCAAACACCTTGTAATCGGCTTCTTTTCCCAATGCTTTGGCTAATTGCGATACCGTCCAGTCATCGAATGAATATTCCAGCGTATTGGAGAAACGGCCTGCGTCGGAAGGAACATATTTGTGTTTCAGGTAAACGGCCAAGTCTCGGTTTCCGGCATAACCATCGCCAATCCTGGCAGGAAGGGTGGTTTGCATCTTTTTGACTGCGGCAAACATTTTTTCGGCATCATAGTTACGGATACCCATCTGGTAGGCGCTTACTAAAAGCGGTATTTCGTGTTCGGCCACCATCACGGGAATATACTCCATCCCGGCAGGGCCTTTGGCTAACCAGCCGTTGGCATCGTACATAGCTAATTGCGATTTCACCCAACGTGCTGACCATTCGGGTGATACAAGATTCCACACTTGGTTGAGATTCCAGAAGGTATTCCAGAAGGCGTCGCAACCCAAAGCTACGGCATCCGGATCGGAGAGTTTCTGTATTTTTTCGGTAGCGTCCACCCAGCGGCCGTCGACATCGCTGAATGTGTTGCGACAGAACGAACGGTAGAAATTGGTGTAGAAACGCATTTTTTCGCGGCTATCATTGCTTGTTATCAGTACACGGTTAAACAAGTCGTTCCAGGTATTGAGCTGGTTCTGGCGTACGGCATCGAAATCCCAGCCGAATGGTTTGTTCACTTCGGTTTCTAAGTTAAGCCGGGCGCCATCCATGTCGACATACGAAATAGCCGAACGTGCCTGGACAACGCTGTCTGTCCGGGTATCGAATTCCACATAACAACCTGCGCGCGGCAAGTCCTTCCCGCTGATGGGTTCGTTTTCTGTCAGCACATCACCGGCCCAACCGCCAAACTTCTTAATATCATGATCGAAGTCAATCACAAAATAAACCGTATAATCCTGATCAGCATCGTGTGACCATACACGTTTCGTTTGTTGCTTGCTGAATCCTTCCACGCGGCGCGACCCTACCTGCCGGATATCGGCTTCGAGAACATTGTAGCGATACTCGGTCGGAATCTGCAAATCGATCATCACGCGCGAATCGGTCCCTTTCGGATAGGTATAACGATGAAACCCGCACCGTGAGGTAGCCGTCAGTTCGGCTGTAATGCCATAATTGGTCAGTTTTGCCTTGTAATATCCCAAAGGAGCTTCTTCCGTACTTTTGTCAATAGCCGAACGGTATGTATCCGTTTGTTCGGTAAGGCTTGACTGATCGCCGATTTTTGTTTTCAACGGACCGTTGACAGGCATCATTCCCAGGCCGGTCATTGTCCATTCGTGGATATGGCTGAAAGTACCAATACTTTCAAATGATGGTTGGTAGCCTGCTTGCCAGCCGCTGTTTTGGTTGTCGGGACTGAGTTTTACCATGCTGAACGGCATCCACGGACCGGGAGCGATCATCCAGCGCGAATGAGCTGTTCCCAGGAAAGTATTTACATAATCGGCAGGAGTAATGACTTTTTGCTGCGGCGTACGGGTTACTTTTCCTTTCGATATTTCTTTACCATCAACCAAGATAGCATATTTACTGTCGGTGATCTTGTCCACGACAGGCATCGGGGCTTCCAACACATAACGGCCTTCTTCAATGGTTTGCTCAAGAATGGGCTTATTGTCGATTTTTACAGTGAGTTTCGGGGTTCCCGAAAGGTGTTCGATGTCCACCAGCAAAGGATGGGCTGATTGCGACCCGTCCGGATTTACAAGATAATCGGCTGCCTTTATTCCACGGACATATACCGACGGATTAACGGGTTGCAGCTTGGCTCGTCCGGGGCCCTCAAGGCGGATGTCGTCAAACGTCACCCAGGAACCTTCAAGGTTGGTCAGGTTGATCTCGTTGCCGCCTTCATGGATCAAGCCTGTTTCGAGGGGAATTTCAATCCGTTTCAGCGCTTTTTCGGGTGAACCCTTGATATTTCCGCTTCCTGCCGGGATCGGGTATTTCCACGATTTACCATTTACGGTTACTTTAAATAGTGGCGGATGCTCATTGTTAGCGTCCAGAATGTCAACGATAAGCTTCCAATCACCTTTTGCAGGTACGCGTTGCATTCCGAACAATATATTCAGTACATGGGTGCGCAGCCCAGCTGTTCCGCTTGTCCCTCCCCAGCGATCGAAGGGGCCGGGCAACACATAGGGCCAATCTTGTTCGGGTGTAGATTTCCCGATCAGATAAAAACGATCTTCCCAGCCAAAGTCGTGGCCGAGAAAATCTTCATACTTATCCGGCACTAAGGAAAAGCCGGATGTGTTATTGTCTTCATTGCCTATTTGCCAGATTGTTTCCGGCTTTCCCGAACTACAGGACTGCAGGATAACAACTACTAATGCATAAATAAAAAAACGTGCCATAATGAGTAAATTATTGGTTATTGATTTGAGTACAAGATTTTTAATCATAATCGTTTATTACAGTTCTTCGAACATTTTGATGGCTTTCCATAAAACACCTGCCGATCCCCGGAACATTCCCGAACCTTTAGGTTCTCCGCCGGGCGTCCACCATTCGTAAAAGCCGTTATGGGCAATTACCCGATCGAGCATGGGCGATATAGCTTCGTATGCCTCTGCATAAAAACCGTTGGCAATGAGTTGTTGCACCATGCGTCCTCCAAACCAGGTCCAGTCGCCGCCGTTCTGGTATCCATATTCGTACATACCGGGGTTCTTGAAGAATCCGTTGGGATACACCGGGTAAATGGTCAAGCCGATGGTTTGCGCTCCGGCGGCTTTTACATTGCGTTGCATTTGCTGATAGACAGCCAGTATTTCGTCTTTTTCCAGCATCCCTGCTTCTATGGCAATAGCCGTTCCTCCATGATAGTAGATGGCATTTTCGTCAAAATCAGATGGAAAAGGCGAACCGTTCAGATAAATGTGTGGAATGTATTTCTTTTTCGACGCATCCCACAAATACTTACGTGTGTTGTCCATGATCCCTTTACGGATACCTTCCCAATATTTTTTTTCATTTTCGTTACCGGTCAGGCTGATGTAATCTTTGAGAGCGATTGCAAACATGGCATTGTCATAAATGTCGATACACAAATGCGACGAACTGTCGAGGCGTACACCCCAGCCGTGTTCCGGTTGTACGTCGCCCCAGTCTACCGTCGTGGCGCCCCACAACAAACCGTAACGTTCGTTATAACGTTCATTGAGCAGGAACTTCATTGCATCGGCCATGCGCTGTTCCACCGATCGGCCGTCAACCATCTCCTGGAGAAAGGCCTTGTCGCCTGTTGCCTGCACATACTTGGTGATGGCTTGTATCAATGATGATTCCTGGTCGGTTTCCACTGTATTTTTGTGTGCGGCGTATTGCGGAGCCAGGTCGGAATAAATAAAGTCGTAGGATATTCTCTCATCCTTGCGGGGAACATATCCATCGACAATATTTCCATCCTTACCCTGGAATTTAAAAAAAGTGAGTAATGCTTCCCTGATGGTAGGAATATCGCTCACTTTACATGCCGGTTCGATGAAGGTGTTTAAATCGCGTATCCACACTTCGGCATAACCGCTACCAGCATTGAGGCCGGTTTGTATTAGCGCTTCCGCTCTTTGCGAGACGGTTTGCAACCGGGTGTCGGCTGTGATCTTTTTTTTCAGTTCCGGACTGATTTTATTCGGATTGTGGCAAGATGAGATCAAACATATTGCCAGAATAACAGACAGGATATTTTTCATGATGTTTGGTTTTTGTTTTTCTTGTGAAATAATAATAGTGAACGGATCAAAAAGGTACGGGTGTCGCTCCCATTTTTAACTCTAATTTGCCTCTTGTCATTTCATTGTTGCTTATCGGGTTTATTTTGCTCAGCTACAAGGTGAGTTGAGAATTGACAATTGAATTCTCCATTTTCAATTTTCAATTGTCCATTGAATATTTAATTGTTGATTTCGATAGAGTATACAAACTTATCCGAACGATAATATCCTACGTTGTATTCTATCGGACGATCGCCGGGGTCATACACGAACCGTTCACGGAATAATATCGGTTCTATTTTACTTACATTCAACATTCCTGCTACAGTACCAGCTTGCCGGGCGCTGATATGTTCGGCCGAACGTACTACCGAAATACCGAATTTATCTTTCAGTAACTGATACAACGGAAGGTTAAGGTCATCGGTGTCTATCAGCGTAATCCGGGGATGAAAATAACTTTCGAAATAAACAATCGGCTTGTTATCAACACCTTTCAATTTTGATAATTTTGTTATTTGGGTTTTGGGGCGTATGTTGAAAAAAGTGGCTGTTTTATCATTTGCTTCTACTGTCTCAAGTTTCAAAAACAAATTAGCCGTTTTTACGCCGCGACTTTCCATTTCTTTGGTAAAACTATACCAGTTACTCAGGTTGGTCGACATCATTTGCGAAGCCACCTTGGTTCCGACTCCTTTTTTTCGTATCAGTAATCCCTCATATTCCAACTTATTGGTCGCCTGTCGGATTGTATTACGGGATACTCCCAAAGTATTAGCCAATTCGATTTCTTTGGGAAGAAAACTACCGTTTTGATATTCGGGCAATGCAATCAATTGACGCATCAGGCTTTCCACCTGTACATGCAACGGTAATTTACTTTTATGGTCAATCTTCAATTCCATACTAAAAAATTAAGAATTAAAAATTAAGAGTTAAGAATGACAAATTGGTGACGGGTGACGAATGAAGAATTTTCAGTCATTCAGTTATTCAGCTTTCAATATTTCAACTTTCAACTTTCAACATTTCAACAATTTAACTAATTCATCATGACTTAAAACGAACATAAGCTTTGATGGTGGCACACTGTTTCCCTTCACTTTTTTCGTAAGGACGGATGGTATATTTACCGACGGAAGCCGGAATGATAAACGTCTCTGCATAATGTACAATATACGGAGCAAAACGGTTGTCGGGGCTTTCGATAATGACCTCATCACCTTCGACGAGATTTAGCACGTTTACACCATTGCCTGTTTCGTGGGTAACGGGAACAGTAAACCAGTGGCGGCGTGTTTCGATAAATTCGTTTTCGTGTAATCCGGTACGTTCTTCCCGCCATCCTTCTCCACCGGATATTGGTTCGACCCGATCGACTAAATATTTTTTTGCATAATCGGTGTCACGTTCCCATTCAATCACATTCATTCCGTGGTCAATATTGATCGGCCGCGGTTTTCCATCTAATCCCAGGCGTGCCCAATCCCATAATTTGAAAGTAAAAATATAGGGTGTGGCACTGATTTCAAGAACCAGCGAATCTTTTCCCGAACAATGTATGGTACCTGCAGGAATCAGAAAATGATCATGTTTTTGGGCAGGGAAAGCATTCACATATTTATCGGCATCGAATATTTTTCCGCCTTTTTGTGCTTCTTTGAGATCATCGATCATTTCGGACGGATTGATATTTTTTTTCAGTCCGAGGTATACTTTTGCTCCGGGAGCAACATCAAGCATATAATAACTTTCATCCTGGGTGTATGTCATTCCGAACTTATCACGGATGTATTGCGTATTGGGATGGACCTGCAGGCTCAGATTACCTCCCTGCATGGTGTCCAGGAAGTCGAACCGGATAGGAAACTCTTTACCGAAACGTGCCTCCACGGGTTCACCCAACAGTTTCCGGGAACGGAAAAACACAAGGTTGACGGACGGCATTTCAAAGATCGTATCTGAAATACGGAATAAAAGACTGTTTTCTTCGGGAACGCAGTCGAAACACCATGCAAAATTGGGTGCTTTCTCGTCCAAACCGAATTTTTCCTGCATCCAATGTCCTCCCCACGGTCCCGGATCAAAGAACGGGACGACACGGATTGGCTGCGAAACAGCTGCGTCCATACATTTGAAAAACGTGTCGCGGTGCATCATTTTCGGTTCTCCTGTTTTGTTGGTGTCCAACCAATAATCCACTTTTGCCTGTATATTCTTTTTCAACCGGTCGCATATCTTCCAATCGACAAAAAATCCACGTTTGTATTGTTCCGAAAAGCTTTCACCTGAATTGTTGATGCCCAGATTAGTTACTAAATGTTGTTTCATGCGCAACTGGATTTCCCAGCGCGCCATATCGGCATAAATCAATACTCCTGCTTCGGGCGCAACGACTGATGCCCCAGGGCCGTATACAACAACGGTACCTTGCGAACGTTCTATCTGCTGTCGTTTATCATTGAGTTTTTCTGTGCTTATCAGGTCACTCATTGTCAAACGGGTGATATACCCGAAGATCGCATCGTCGGTTACATCGGGATACGTCAATTTACGTATTTCCTCTTCTGATTTGAATATTTCAGCAGTGTTTACAAACAGGTTATGCGGTATTTCTTTGAAGGCTTTTTCCAGTTCACTATGATGGACACCCTGGTAACATTCAATAGCGACAACACAACGGTTATTCTTACCGGATGTAATTTCTGATGTAATTTTTTTAAGAATTGAATTCCAACCATTCCAAATCTCTCCGGGAACCGAAATATAAGGATATTTCTCGTAAAAATTGTTTGACATAAATGATATATTGATTTAATGTATTTTATAATCAGGCTTTTACTATAAAACAATTAATTTGTTTGAATGTTCAAACATACTACTTTTTTTAATATAAAAAACATTACCATAACGAATAGAATTTGGTTACTTCTATTTTATTAGCTGTGTGCGTACACGGAATGTTAATGTCAATCCGTGTGCGTACACGAATTGATAAACTGACATATATATGAGATGTTTTTATGAAATATAAAAATGTTTGAATCTCATGCAGCGTTTTAGGGTGTTTTTACATCTTATATACAGAACAATTCTCTTTTTAATTTTTAACGATTTATTTATCAAAATATCAATTTGATTTGTTATATTTGTTGCCAGGTAAACTTCAAAATTAGTGAGTATGGAACTAAACTTACATTTGCCGAGGAACGGCGTTAAACAATGGCTCCCGAAATAAAGGCGGGAGCGGGATAAAGATGGCCTTTACCTACTAAATCATAAAATTGAATAAGTGTATATGGAAACAAGCGTTTTTACGCTAATTCTTATCATATAACTTGTTTTTTCGGAATCTGCAAGATATGAATTTAAGGTGAAAATTGAATATACAAAAGCGACAGATGAAAAACAAGTAAACTCATTTTGTGCTATAGATGTATTAAAATTAGATGAATGTATTCTTTTTACAGGAGATACGCTCAGTAATCATATAATCAGTAAAACCATTAAACAAAATAAGATATGAAAAAAATGTTTATGTTTTGTACTCTTATTACACTTTTGTCTTGTTGCAAAAACGAACAAAAACCAGAGGAAAAAATTCTCGGGAAATGGGAGTTAATAGAGCATCGGGTTGCAATTGATCCAGATGGTAGAAGTACGGAATTCCTATTAAATGGAAAAATCAGAGAGTATGATAATATTGGTGGATATTCAGAAGGATATACTTATCGGATTGATCATGAGTTTCTATATAAAAATCCTATCAATAAAGAAGGAGATACCTGGATATTCAAATATTTGTTTTATGACAATAAACTCAAATTGGAAATAGTTGGTGGTACAGTTAATGTACCAGATTGTGCGGATTGTGGTATTTATATTTTAAAAAGATTTGAATGATGAAAAAATATATTCTTTTATTCTGTTTTTTATATATTGCATCAGCTATTTTGGCTCAAGTACCTACACACATGTTTCAAAATAAAGATGCTTTTGATAAAATTCCATCCATTAAAAAGGTTGAAAAAAATCACTTCCATATAAAAAGATGCAACAGGTAGACATTAAAAGATTATTGGAAGAAGATAAGGTAACAGAAGGAATGGAGGTACCATATCGTTTTGGATATGGATTTGATGTGAATTATTCAATAAAAGATGGACTTTGGGAAGAAGATGATACCATTCGTACGTGGAAACTTTGTATCACTTCTCCAGGAGCCTATTCTTTAAATTTCATTTTTGAAGAACTACTCTTATCCCCTGATGCAAAATTATATATTTTTAATCCGGATGGTTCAATGGTTTATGGTCCAGTTACCGCCGAACAGAATTGTTCTAAAGAGTTATTTCTTACAGATTTAGTTAAAGGTGATGAAGTGATTATACATTTGGCAGAACCTGTTAAATCAGCCGAAAAATCAACATTTAAAATTTCTAGAGTTGTTCATGCCTATAAAAATTTATTTATTCAATCCGAGCAAAATAAAATGAATACAGAGGCTTTTCCCGGAGTTGGAAATGCACTTTCCTGCCATAACGATGTGAATTGTTTCTCTGAGTGGCAAGATGAGTCACATGCAGTAGCCATGGTGTTGTTAGCAAGTGGTGATTATTTATGTTCCGGTTCACTCCTAAACAATACAGCACAAAACTTTCGCCCATTTTTCTTGAGCGCTTTTCATTGTGTCGATGTTAACGAGAATGGCGTATTAAGTGATAATGAAATCACAAATGCTGGAAACTGGGCTTTTCGTTTTCAATACAAAAAAAGTTGTAACAGTTCTTATGTAACCTCACATGTAACGTATAATCGAGCTTTTTTCAGAGCAGCGTGGCAAGATACTGATTTCGTATTGATGGAATTATTCTATAGACCTACCACTAATGTAGATTCAGTTTCATATCTTGGTTGGGACAGGAGCGATAATATCTCACCATTTGCTACAGGTATCCATCATCCAAAAGGAGATGTAATGAAAATTTCATTCGATGAAGATATTTTATTCGTAAACAATAATACTATAAATTGGGGAAGTATTAATACCATATCTCCGGTAAACTCTCATTGGGTCGTAGATTATGATAATGGGACAACTGAAAGTGGGTCATCTGGATCTCCTTTATTTAACTCTAATAAACGTGTCATTGGGCAATTGCATGGCGGTCAATCAGGTTGCGCTCCTATCATTAAAAATTATGGTCGATTTGATCTGTCCTGGGCAGGGGGTGGTACTGATGATTCCCGCCTAAGTAACTGGTTAGATCCCGGCGATACAGGTGAAATGACTACAAATACAGTTACAATTCCTCCACTAAAATTTTCTGTCAATAGTATTCATAATAGTATCACTCCGGATAATTCCTATCAATTTTCATTACTATCAGTGAGGGGATTGATGCCAGAGTATCTCAATTTTTATAGGTGGAAATGGTATGTGTATGAGACCAACGGTTGGAAAGAGCAATTGTATGCGGAAACTACAGGTTCTCCTCAGTCTGTTTCATTGTATTTTAGCGGGAATACAGTCTATTATGGTGATGTGTATATAGAGATTAAGTGTGTGGGTACAAATAGTATAACCGGACAAAGTCATACGGCATACGCAAATGTAAAATGTAGAACTTGCGAGTTTGACGGTTATGCTGGTGGTAAAAGTTCAAGCATCGCCTACCCCAACCCTGTTTCAAATATCTTGAATATCGACCTAGACCAGACAGTAGCCCAAGCGAATGCTTTAGAATCAGTTACCGGAGCCAAACAACTGAAGCAGGATAAAACCTTTGATGTTCGTTTGTACGACAGTCAGGGTAATTTGTTACGCTATAAGAAAACCAAGGGCGGCAAGGTGGAATTCAGCGTATCAAATTTGCCTAATGGCGTCTACTTCCTGCATATTTACGATGGTACCAACGAAAAGCCCGAAATACGGCAGATCGTTGTGGAACATTGATTGTTTAACGACGCGGGAGCGGGGAGAATGACTCCGCTTCCGTTTTTTACAATGAGAAAATCCGGGATGTATCGGGTTCTCCGTTAACTTTAGAAAAAACGGCGATCAATAAATGATGATAGGAATCATTTATAGTTATTGGTTTTGGATTAACTTTGCCAGCCAAATTTTTCACGATGCCGACTAACCGTTGTTGTTATTTTTTCTTGTTTATTTGTTACTGGCTGTTTGCTGGGACCGTAGTTTGCGCGCAGACACTCAAAGGGCGGATTACCGCTGCCAGCGGTGAACCTGTGATGGGCGCATCGTTGTTTGTCAAGGAATTGAAACTTGGTACGGCAGCCAATGAGGATGGGTATTATGAACTAAAAATGCCGGAAGGTACTTATACCTGTGTTTTTCAATGCTTGGGATACGAAACGCAGCCACATACGGTCGTTATGGGGCAGGCAACGGTTACACTTGATATATCATTGCGTGAAAAAGCTTATGAAATCAAGGAAGTTATTATAACCGACAAGCGAGAAGACCCGGCATACGGCATCATGCGCCGAGCCATTGCCATGGCTCCGTATTATATGAATCAGGTATCAGAATATAAAGCTGACCTGTATGTAAAGGGCTCGCTGCATATCGAAAAAATTTCGAGATTAGTAAAACGCTTGGCCAAGGACGAGTTGAAAAATTTCAAGGAAGGCAATACCTATGTGGAGGAATCGTTCAATGAAATCGAATTTAATACGCCCAACAAATACAAACAAAAGGTATTGAAAAAGACGGGCAGTATGCCGCAACAGGATGGCGGGGGTGGCAATGCTATGGGGATGATTACCATCAGTGTGTATGATCCCCAGGCGATAGAACCAAGCATTTCGCCGCTTTCATCGAGCGCTTTTGCTCATTATAATTTCCGCTACGAAGGATTTATCGAGGAAGACAACCGGGTCATCAATAAGATAAAGATTATCCCCAAACACAAAGGCAAACAGCTGGTATCGGGTTATATCTATATTGCCGACAATTACTGGAATGTTCACAGCTTAGACATCAAGGGGCAGTTTCCCATGTTTGGCGACTACAGCGTACAGGTCAACTTCGGCGAGGTAAGCGAAAATGTATGGTTGCCGGTAAGCCACCGGATCAATTTCAATGGTTCTGTGCTGGGCAACAAGGGTGAATTTCGTTATACTTCATCGCTGAGGTATGCGCATATCACTGAAAATACTGCAATCCGCAAGCCCGATGCATTGTTACTGGCTGAACAGCAACGTAAGGCAGTGCAACAGCATGAAGCGCCGCCGCAGATCTTGGCGGAAACCAAATCTGCACCCAAAAGCAAGACAAGCCAGAAAATAGAAAAAATACTGGAAAAAGAAAACTTGTCGAATCGCGAAGCATACAAGTTGGCGCGTCTGATGCAGAAAGAAGCCGATGCGGAAAAGAAGAAGAACGAAGGATTGGATATGAGCGAATCTATTTACCAGGAATATAAAAGGGAAGTCGACAGTGCAGCAAATCGCCAGGATACCGCTTACTGGGCGAAAATGCGCCCTGTACCGCTCATGCCCGACGAGGTAAAAAGCTATCAGGACAAGGCTGCAAAAACAGCACTTGTACCGCCTCCCTCGTCCGAACCGAAAGATTCGACCCGGAAAGCATCCAAACCACAGAATAAATTTATCAGTACAAGCAAAAAGGTACTGTGGGGAACCAATATCAGATTGGGTAAGAATGGTGGAATGATTGAATATCGTGGACTGAAACCGTCGCGAATAGGTTTTAATACTGTCGACGGCTTTTTCGTGGGGCAGGAACTGACTTATCGTAAGAACTTTACCAAGCAGAAGGGAAACCGGTTGAGTGTCACTCCGGAAGCAATATGGGCCATCAATCGCCGGACGGTGATGTGGAACGTAAATGCCAACCTGACCTACGCTCCCTTAAAAAGAGGTAATGCAACACTTGCCTTCGGGCAGAAATCGACAGACTTTAACGGGCAACGGGGGATGTACCCGTTCGAAAATACCGTTGCATCGCTGTTTTTCCGCCGTAACTACATGAAACTTTATGAACAAACCTACGTACAGGCCAGTAATAACATTGATATTGCCAACGGTTTACAATTAGATGTCAATGTGCTGTATTCCAAACGAACAATGCTCGATAACCACAGTGATTATTCGTTCTTCTACCGCGACTCGCGCGAATACAGCCCTAATATACCCCAGAATGCCGAATTGGTTTGTCCCCTGACAGATCATACCAATACTTCATTTACCTTGAATCTTCATTATACCCCGCAATATTATTATCGTATCGATCACAATAAGCGTAAAAGAATGCTCAAGTCGGACTTTCCTACTTTTCATATCGGCTGGCGCAAGGGATTGAAAGATGTTTTCGGTAGCGACAGTAATTATGATTTGTTGTATGGAGCTGTTATCCAGCGCATCGAAACCGGATTCATGCAAGAATTCAAATATCAGGTAGGTGGCGGTGCATTTGTCAACCGGGAAGCGGTTTTTTTCCCCGACTTCTATCATTTCCGCACACTTGAAATACCCGTCACTATGGGATCGGTCGAAAGTCCCGGATTCAATCTTTTAGAATATTACCGTTACAGCACTTCCGACAAGTATGTCATGGCTAATCTCTATTATACCGCTCCGTTCCTGATACTGAAATACCTGCCGTTTTTCAATAATCGTGCATTATGGAGTGAAGGTTTGCAGTTAGGTTATCTCTATACACCTGAAATGAAAAATTATTTCGAACTGGGTTATACCATCGGGTTGATCTGGCAGGCTGGTGTGTTTGTCGGATTCGAAAATTTCAGTTACCGCAGTGTCGGGTTCAGGTTGTCGTTACCCCTGGGCTTGTTTATTGATTGATTTTTCAGGTTGCTGTCTATATCTCATTAAACTGTCCTCTTAATTTTCAATTGTCTGCTGTCCATTGCCACGGTATTTTCAATTATTTTATATGTTGTTCTGCAACAAAAACTTCGCATATTTCGCGTTTACTCGTTCTGCATGATATGGATCTTTTTCTTTCAGGATGGCGAAAATATGTAAGTTTCCTTCTGTGCGTATAAAACGGACATCGTAATAGTACTCGAAAATAAAATACGGAACAGTTGATTTTACGAAAGGGTCTTTAGGTTTTGCTGCTATTTTTACGACCGATGGATCATATGGGTCGTCGGGGTCTTCCTGTGGCTCGATTTTTACTTCGGTCAATTCCCAATTGTACAGATCGAAGACAAACGAAAAATAATTGTGTAAATCTTTTATATCCCGGTACATTCTGCTTCTTCCTAATTTTTCGAAATATTTTGATTCTTCGTCGAAAAGCGGATTATTCGAAAAAACCATCACTACTTCGGTATAATCGTTTTCTTCGCTGTTGAGAAGGATATCGCCTCCCATAGCGCAAACCACCGTTTTGGCATAAGTCAGCCCCATACCGTAACCCTTGGTGGACAGCCTTTCCCGATGCGACTGGACTTTGTAGAATTTGTGGAAAACCCGTTCGAGATCGTTTTCGGGAATTCCCCAACCGTCGTCCTTAACGATTACTGTAGCATGTTGTCCTTCGCTGTAAGCTTGCAATTCAATATTTACCGGATCGTTCGAGAACATGACAGCGTTGTTCATCAACAATTCCATAATATTCATAAAATGTATCTTGTTGACGTATAGAGTTGTTTTAGGATTTGCTACAACCCTTACCGATACTTTCTTTGCGGTGATCTGTTCGTATTGGGTTTTTAATTCGGTAAAAAACGGATATAATTTCACGTTTTCCTTGGCGAAGATGGCCGGGTGTTCCTCTTGTTGGATGATGGCCAGTACTTCGTCGATATAGAAATTGATCCTGTTCAGTTCGTTGATAACTTCTTCGGTCGCATTGAGGTCATCTTCCCAGTTTTTAAAGGCTACCGGTTCGGAAAGGTCGTTAATTTTGACGGTGGAGATCATCAGGGGTTTCTTGATGTTGTGAGACATTTTCTCGATGAGTTTACCCAGCCGGAGATTTTCCCTGTATTTCCGGATCATGTTTCGAAGCAGCCAAATGAGGCAGCACGCTTCTAACAGGTTTAGTATGGAAAGTACTGTCAGCCGGAACGCAAAAGGCTCGAGTACAGCCAAAAGGGGAATATCTACATAAGCCTTTATTCCAACGGTGTTGATGATGTCTAAAGCGATGATCTTTGATTCCATATATCCGGATGGTTTTTCCTTAGGTGCATCATGGTTGACCACCCGGTTCTTTTTTAAATCAATGTGCTCGATATAACTATCTGTAACATTGAGTGAATGTTCCTTCATACAACGCCTGAATAGAACATCTAATTTGTCTACATTGACCGGAAGAAACCCATTCAAGATATATTGTTCTACTGTTGACCTGGCAGTAGGGTCATTCTTGTTGATGCGGACATCAAAAATCGTATCCTGTGTTTTTATGGTCTGGTTGTGGAATGTTGCAGTATCCGTATAGGGGGTATGTCTTATTTCATAATTTTCACCTAAAGAGACCAAACGTATTCTCAATTCTGCATCAGCAGCCTGAACCAAACATTTATCTATTGTTTGATGTAAGTTGGACACGGAAAGGCGATATAAACCAATCAACCAAATACTTTGCGATACTAACAGAATGATTAATGCACTGAATATTAATTTTTTAATCTTTAAATATTTCATGATAATGCATGTTAATGATCTTCAAAATTAGAATATTTTCTATTTAATTAGATAAAAAGCTATTTTTTATTTACTTTTGTGGAACTTGTTAAACATATCGAATCATGAATGTAAAAAAGTTAAAATTCTGGATTGGAGCAATGTGTTGTTCCATTTGTATGTTGACAGGGATTTTACACCTCAATCTGACCAACAGCGATATTGTGGACAATGTATTGGTTTTACACAATGCGGAAGCCCTTGCGCAAGGTGAAGGCGGAGATGGAGGATGTTATGGCCCTGGAAGCGTTGTTTGCGGTAGCGCTACTTATTATGGCGCGTGGAATTGGTAGGATAAGAATTACAGGTTATACCTTTTTGTTAAGTCTTATCCAAATCGCTTTTTGCAACTAAAAAGAACCGGTATTGTTTCAGGAAAACAGTACCGGTTTTTGTTATTTTTGTGTTTTAACGGTTGGCTTAGCCTGTTTAAAAATGGATGAAAAATGATGTTCGGCTAAAGCCGATATGATTTTGTTCATTTATTCCGTCAACTAACTCGCATGAATGACTCTGTCGGGCAGGAGTTGACGGCAATGATTTGATTTTGTATTTATTGCCGTTGACTTTAGTCAACGGATTAAAAAGCTAACGCAAGGGGCTTTAGCCAAATCACCTCTTAATTCGCATGAATAACAGGCTCTTCATAGCCTGACAGGTCGTTGACGCAACAACGACTTGATAGGGATATTAACGAAACGTATCTGTATAGGAATGAAAACAAAATAATATGCCCAAAAATATCATTATCGGTATAGGCGCTTAGTGCGCACTAATTAAAAAATGATGCTACCTTTGTAGCATGGGCACAAGAGATCGATTTATGGGGGTTAATTCTATATATTTTTATGAGCGATTTCCGGAAGAAAATGCCTGTTATCGTTAT
>JAVBNI010000228.1:0-18303 GCA_031551645.1 Bacteroidales bacterium
TTTGAAATATTATCAAACAGGGCAAAAAATTGACAAGAAAGAAATTGATTATCAAAACATAAGCCCACATCCTAAGATACCTGAACTGAATTATCGAATATCTGCTTGAATTGGGAAAATTATTTTGTTCGCGTTCCTAATAAAATTCTACTCATGACTTTTTTTATTTTTTATTTTATGATTGTTGGATATCTTACCCAAAGGGTAGTATTTGAAAAAATGAGATGTCTCGGCTTCGACATGACGGGCAATCCGTGGATAAAAAGGGAAGGAAAGGTTGTGCGGCGAAGCCGCACAACCTTTCCTTCTTCTTCTTCTTCTTCTCTTGGCACAACGTCATGTCGAGCGCAACGAAGTGGAGCCGAGACATCTTCAATTGGGCATAATATCCGATATGCATATTTATTTTTTATTTAACATTCATTTTTATTCCTCTCTATCGACACGTTTTTGTTTGCTGACAGTCAACGACTTGACGGCTGCTTGCGAGCGGGCTTGCGGACGACCAAACTATCCCACGAGACAAAAGCCAAAGCGGGCAGCAAAATCCCAAATTGCCGATTTCAGCCCGCTTGCAGGCAGGATGCAAGTTGGCGGTAGTTTTTATTATTTATTCATATCAAATTCATTATACTCTTTAATATATTTTTCTATCTCAGTTGTATCAAACCAAGAATCTGTCCACGCATTAAATGTCGTTGCTTCCCATTTTTCTAGAATTACAGGATTATCTTTCAATAAGTTGCTGATTTTTTGTTTCTTATTTGCCACATTGAGATAAACAAGCTTATTGTCTTTAAGTGCTACAGGTATAATTGCTAATGAACCATCAAATGGATGTGTCGAATAAGTTTTGTATAAAGAAATCTTTCCACTGAGGATTTCATGAAAAAAGGTTTTCTTATTTTCCGCTATAGAGACGAATTTACATACTCCTTTGTCTGGTATGTTTATAACAAAACAAATAATTTCATGAGGTTTGAACTTCTTATTCCCACTGCAGTCAACAAGATTTACACTTTTAATGACTTTTGAAAAGTCATAATAGTCAACATTTTTCCTTGTTAAATTAATATTACAATGAATCGTGTCCGAATTGTTTGTAACATAATAACCCAAAAAAGTTTCAGCTCTAAGGGAAGAACTGATTAACAATAATAAGAAAAGTTTTTTCTTCATAACATTCAATTTTAATTATTTTTTCTACTCACAAATTACTGCCAACGTGCCGGCGCTCGCTTTTCGGGGCGGATTGCGGCGCACGTCGCTGTCCGTCGAGACAAACGGTGGCGCGGGCGGCAAAAGGTGAGCATCACACTTCCCCGCCCTGAAAGCGGAACGGCAGTTGGTTGCTGGGCGTTTCCATAACTTAACCTTCCAATAATTTTTAAAATCCCATAGCTTTTCTGACTACTTCCATCTCTTTTTCTGAGGTTAGCATTTTCAATAATTCAAATGCGACATTTGAAGCTGTCTCTGGGCAATAAGACGTAATAATATTACCATCAATTACTATTGGTTCGTTCACTACATCCACTCCAAACTCTTTCAACTTTTCTTGCCAATAGCCGTTTTTTAAGTGGTAAGTAGTTGCTTTCCTGTTCTTAAGAACTCCACTTTTTGCTACAGGGAATGCCCCGGAACAAACTGTTGCAATAATTTTACCTTTTGCATTAAATTTCTTAATTAAGTCTAAGAATCGTTCGTCATATACTTCTTCATAAAAACCAAATTCCCCAAATCCACCAGGTATTGCTAAGGCGTCATATTCGTCAACGTTTATTTTTTCAATGGTTTTATCTACTATTACAGGCACATTAAAAGTGCTTATAACTTTTTCGGTAAAGCCACAAGTGTCAACGAACAAATTATGCCATAATCAACTCTTGCCCAGCCAAGAACATCTATAAAAACACAAAACTCCATAGTCTCAAATGCCTTTGCCAGAAACACTAATACTTTCTTCTTTTGCATATTTTTCAAAATTATCAATTTGTTAAAATCCCTATCAGTTTTACTATCCTCGCCTTGCAGCCAACTTATTTATGTATGTACTCCTACCATCATCTTCTGATTTTTGGAACGACTGCTGTACCTGTTTTCAAAGTTGCTCCGTAATCGTCCGGAGTCGGTTTCCGGGCTTGCAAACACCTCCCGGAAATGTACGGGGGCTATTTACACGTTTGTAAACACCTTTCGTGCATGCACGGGAACTGTTTTCAAGGCTTGAAATTAGTTCCCGTACGTTTCCGGGGACTGTTTACACGCTTGCAAACACCTTCCTGTCATGTACGGAAACAGTTTACACGCTTGCAAACCACGCACGGACATTTACGTGCGGCCTTTGCAAGCGTGTGTAGCATCACCGGAAGGGTACTTACCGGGAATGATGCGGGTTAGTCTTCGGTTTTCAACTCGTCGTCAATCTGTGGTTCCTCGTCGGATGCCACGGATTTGCGCGATACTTTTGGGAAGATACTGTCGGCAACGGCTGCTCCGAATTCCTTGCGGGCATCCAAGTAATTATGTTCATACTGCCGCCGTACGGCAAGCTTTGCCAGTTCTTCGTCGGTCTGCAAATCCTTCAACAGTTCGCCGGCTTTCTGGTAGGCGTCCCATGCCGCCTTGGATGCTTCGATACACTGCCGCAGGGGTGCAACCAGCTGCCTCAACTCGTGCCCGTCTTCGAGCGTTTCCAGTTTCTTCGGTATTTTGGCCGCTTCGGTAGGTTCTTTGGAGAGGGGCAGGCGTGTGATGTCCGAAAACGTGCGGTTGGGGAACACCATGTCGAGCATCCGCCCGTTATGGTCCCTGTCCCATTGCCGTATCCGTTCGAAAGTGGTACGTATGGCATTATCCAGGTTGATGTCGCAAAGAATCACATCGTCGTAAGCATCTTCTTTTGCTTCGACTGCTGTTTCCCGCGTTTTTTTCTGTTCCTTGAGCTTGGTTAGATTTGGCTGTATGGCGGTCGCAAATTTTTTGGTCCCGTTTACCCGCTCGCACAAGCGTCCATGCCTCCGCCCCATGCGCAGATGGTGCGCAGTAGAGTCCTTTTTGTCAATCATTCTTGCCATGTCAATGTTTTTTTTAATGAATAAATGTTGTTATTTCTCTCGAAATGTTTTTTAGCTCCGGCAATATTAAACAAAATTAAGCTGGTTTGCAAATATTGTGGTTAATTATCCACGAATTAAGAGTTGAAAGCAAGAATAGCTTGAAAAGCTATATTTTCATAACCGGAGGTCGTTGACCTCCGGAGAAACAATACAATCACAGATTTGCCTGCAAGGCAAGATTTTTATTCTGATCCGGTTCTGCCTTTCAGGCAGGTAAGTTGTGTACTTTTTCCCCCGGGTTACGCTTCGCTTTCCCAGAGTTATGAAAATACAGTTTTTCAAGCTAATCGACTATATCTATCCAACCCTTGATTTGCATTAATTATCCACGAATTAATACGAATTTTCAACCCCTGGGTTGGGCAGTACTACAAATGCCGCCGAACGAGAGGTTTAAAAAACAAACAGGATACACGTTTGAGATGTATCCTGTTCTATGATGTATATTTCGATTGCGTTTAAAACTCCACATGCAATCCCCAATACCATTGAGCGCCTGTCCTATCCATAAAGCCGAATTCCTGCGACTTCGAATTGAATATGTTATTCACGTTCATAAAGATGGAACTGGTTCGCATAAATTTGTATGCAACGCGCAGGTTAACCAGCATTTTTGCTTTGATATCGAAAGTCCCGTACTGATGGATAAACGTTTGCTTGGTATATCCGTAACCGGTCGAAGTGATTGTCCATTTATCAGCAGGCAACCAGTTAACTTCATATCCACCGTAGAACGAAGGCGTTGCTTTGCTTTCGGTATTGATGTAATCGGTAGGGATATTGGTTATGGTTATATCGTCCGGCCGGGTCGTTGGATCCGGATATTGCACGGTTAACTGCTTTTGTATCTCTGCCATTTTTTCTTCAACATTCAGATCATCATGATCTTTCAAATCTGTCTTTTGAAGGGTTCCGAACAAACGGAAGTTCACATTTCTGCTGAGCACTACGCCTACTTCGGCAGTAACGCCGTACTGTTGGCTTGTTTCCTTAACATTTTTATACGTCTGATGGCGTTCATAAGGATAAATCAAGTTTGCGTTTTCAACCAATTCGTCAGGATAAGGCGGATTGGTGAAATTTTGGGCTTTCGTAAATTTGGCTTCATCAACATCCAATGTACTGATGTCTCTCAATTTTGTATAAAATCCTTCGACATTCAACAATACATGTTTTCCTAATTTCCGGCGATATCCCAATTCAAACATATCCATGGTGGCCAATTCGAGTTCCGGATTTCCGTCCAATTCCACAGTAAATCTGTTTTTAGGGTCACTCGGATTGAGGGCATAAGGATTACCGGAATGCATAAAAGGAACGGGAAGATCAACGGTAAGTGTTGCATCGGCTTTCATGTCGAGCATGAAAGGGCTGCGATTGGCGCGTGAATAAGTAGCACGGATCGAACTGTTTTCGTACAATTTGTAGTTGGCTACCAACTGCCATGTGGGATATCCCTTGTCGGGATCGGCATTTTGTTCGTAACGGAAAGCTCCCACCAAACGGAGTTTTTCGAAAGGCTTATAATCAAGACGGACACTGGGTGCAAACGAACTTAATGTTGCCTTCCCGTTAAGATATGCGTCCTCGTCAGGTATCAGATAGGGAAGATCGTTCAACATACTGTGCGCATAGCTGATCCCCGGACGGACACTTAACCTTTTATCCAACAATTGAAAATTATAATCGGCATTCAGGTAAAAGTTACCCAAATCGAGCTGATAACCGGGAGATCCCATCGATATATCCTCGTAACCCCACATATAACTTGCTTGCAGATTGAATCCGTAAATTGCCGTACGCAAGTCGGCATATTGAGTTTCAAACTTTCGGGTGGTATGGGCCACATATCCGTTGTCGGTATTGGATGTGATAGCTGTTGAACGTTGCGTCCCGATAGCAAAGTCCACATTGATATTTTCGGTTGGATTATAAAATACGTATGCGTTTGCACCGAAGGCATCCAGGCTCATACTCGGATCGTCGTACATATCTTCCGAGCTCTTATCCGCATCCACAAGTGAAACGTCTTCCGGCGGATAATAGCCGTTTTCGGGAAGATTTGGTGTCAGACTGGTCTTCCACAGATATACGTCTTCCTGCGCGCGGTCACGGTAATTATAGTTACCCGAAAATCTGAATTTGAGTTTATCGTTCAACCCGAATGAAACGGCAAGATTTTGCGCTCCGGAGACAGCCAGTGACGATGGCATACTGCTGAAACGGTTACCCGATTGAATACCGGCTTCGACCGAAGGTTTTTTCGACGCTACTTTTTGCGTGATGATATTGATAACCCCGGTTACCGCATTGGCTCCGTAAAGAGCGCTTGCCGGTCCGCGAACCACTTCGATGCGGTCGATGTCGTTCAACCCGATGGGCAGCGATTCCCAGAATGTACCGCCCGTGGTGTAATTGAATACGGGACGTCCGTCCAACATCACCAAAGTAAGTGTGTTTTCCGAAATGTATGTTTGTTGTCCGTAAGGTATATTGTCATTCCCACGGATATGTACATCGTAGTTACCATTGGTTTTTTCGCGGACAATCACGCCCGGGATCAAACGCAAGGCTTCGGGTATGGACAACACGCCGGCGCGGGCAATATCATCGGCCGACAATACGGAAGTAGACAGAGGAGTATCGAAAAAGCTCTCGCTCGATTTGGAAGCGATGGATACATCTTTGTTCAATACCATGTTAAATAAGTCGTCAATAGAAACGCCGACTATTTCAGCTAATTTCATCAGATCTTCCAACGGGAGGTCGGCCAGTTCATCGTAACTCATGGCCAAAATGTCTTCCTTGGTCATCTTATCAATAGGTTTTTGAGCAAAAATACCATTGATATTTAATATGGAAAATAATAATATTAACCCTGATATCTTCTTGATAAAGTGAAAATAATTCATTTTTAATAAGTATAAGATTAAATAACAATACCTAAATTAGTTAATGAACTGGACATTTGCAGTCCCTGTTTTTGGAAACGCGATTTGTTGATTTCAAAATTGAGTTTTCCACTTACAATAACATAGTTGATACAGGCTCCCTGTTGAGCCAACCCATCCTTATCGGTTACCAACAGAATGGGTTTGCCGTCCACTTTCGACAACACTGCGCTGAAATCACTACTTTTCTCGGCAGGAAGATACAGGATATGGCATTTATCGATGGCGCCTGCATTATCGACTTTTTTTACGATAATGCTTTGTTGTCCCACTTTTTTGCTGGCAGCGACTTTTTGTAATTCAGCTATTACAGGCGAATCGCCAAGGACAGCAATCACAAAGTCGCCTTGTCGCATGTCGGCAGGCCATTCCACGTTTTTTGTGAAATTATACATAAACAATGCTTTGAACATTTCATTCTGCGCCATCGATCTTACAAATGGGCACAGAAGAAAGAGCAACAAAAAAAATACTTTCCTCTTCATTTTTTATTAGCGATTTTTAAGAGTTTGTTCAGTTATACGAAATATAATCTTCAATGTTTCCATTTGTATTATATTTTTAATATTTGTTCACTAGTTAAACAATGATTGAATCAGAATTCAATACGCATCCCCCAATACCATTGGGCGCTTGTTTTATCCATAAAACCGAATTCCTGTGATTTTGAGTTGAATATATTATTCACATTCACAAAAACAGAACTATTCCTGGTAAACTTGTATGCAACACGCAAATTGACCAGCAGTTTCGGATCAATATCAAATGTTCCATATTGATGGATGTAGGTTTGTTTTGAGAAGCCATAGCCGGTCGAAGTAATCGTCCACTTGTCCGTAGGCAACCAATTCACTTCGAAACCGCCATAAAAAGAAGGAGTGGCTTTATTGTTTCCGTTTACCAAACTGTCGGTAACTTGCGCCCATGTGTATGGTACATCATCTGTTGTCCAATCAACATTAGGATCATTTGTTGCACCGGCAGCCATATGTCCGGTACGGTTGCCCGTATAGCCGCTGTGATCTTTCAATTCCGTTTGTTGCAGGGTTCCGAATAAGCGGAAATTCCATGCCCGATTTATCACTACACCAATCTCGGCCGTTGCGCCTATCTGTTGACTGGTTTCTTTGATGTTCGAATACGTATTGTGCTGTTCGTATGTATAATGATTTGAGTATGGTGGAACAAAATATTCAGGTCCCGATTGCGGAACTCCCTCAATATAATATGGATTTGCTACTGAACGAACACTTGTCATCTTAATTGCATCGGCATCCATTGAGCTCATATCACGCAAGTTACTGTAGAAAAGTTCAAGATTTAACAATATATGTTGTCCTATTTTTTGACGGTAGCCCAATTCAAACATATCCATCACAGCGAGTTTCAGATTTTTATTTCCTTCCAGACGCGCTGTATAGCGGTTTTTCGGATCATTGGGATCATCCGAATGGATGAGCATAGGACCAATTGGAGGCAGAGGAGAGGGAAGGGGAACGGAAAATGTAATCTGATCCCTCATCACTAAGGTAGCGTCAGCCTGGACATCCAACATAAACGGGCTACGATTGGCGCGCGAATACACTGCACGTAAGGAACTGTTATCTTTTATGCGATAATTGGCAACCAATTGCCAGGTAGGATAACCTTTGTCAGGATCGGCATTTTGTTCATACCGGAAAGCTCCGACAAAACGTAACTGCTCAATGGGTTTATAATCTACGCGAAGACTTGGGGCAAATGAGCTTAATGATTCGCCTGCATTAAGAAAAATTTGATAGTATGGATCGTCGGAGACTGTAGACCTGGAATAACTGAATCCGGGACGAATACCCAAAGTTCTGTCCAATAACTCGAAATTGTAATCCAGATTCAAGTTGAATGCGGAAATATCAAATTCATAACCCGGCGAACCCATCGAAAGATTCTCACATCCCCACATATAATTGGTTTGCAGGTTAAATCCATATACGGCAGCCCTCAAATCGGCGTATTGGGTTTCCACTTTACGGGTGGTATGGGCGACAAATCCCATGTCGGTATTGGATGAGATAGCGATCGAACGTTGTGTTCCGGCAGCCAGACTGATACTGATATCCGGATTCGGATCATAAAAAGCGTATCCGTTAAATGTATATGCATCCAGGGCTATGCTTGGATCGTCGTACATTGCAGTAGGATCCATCCCGACAAGAACGACGGAATCAACCGGGTAATATCCGCTTGCGCGAAGATTCGGGGTTTGATTCGGATCTTTCCACAGGTACACTTCGTCCTGTGCACGGTCCCTGTAATTGTAGTTTCCGGATAACCTGAACTTTAACTTGTCATTTACCCCAAACGAAAGAGCCAGGTTTTGTGTTCCGGAAGTTCCCAGAATTTTAGGTAAAGTGCCAAAACTATTACCTGACTGTATCCCGGCGCTTACCGAAGCTTTTTTCGAGCCAACCTTTTTGGTAATGATGTTGATAACGCCGGTTACGGCATTCGGGCCATATAATGCACTGGCCGGGCCGCGAACCACTTCAATGCGGTCGACATCGGATAATCCGACCGGTAGAGATTCCCAAAAAGTTCCTCCTGTGGCATAATTGTATACCGGACGTCCGTCAATCATCACTAATGTGAGGGTGTTTTCGGAAAATATGGTTACTTGTCCGTAAGGAATATTATCATTCCCGCGAATATGGATATCATAATTGCCGTTTGTTTTTTCGCGTACAATCACTCCCGGGATCAACCGCATGGCTTCGGGTATCGATAATACGCCAGAACGGGCAATATCGTCGGATGTAAGTACTGTCGTGGAAAGTGGCGTATCAAAAAAACTTTCGCTTGATTTAGAGGCGATGGATACGTCTTTATTTAATACCATGTTAAATAAATCGTCGATGGACACCCCAACTATTTCAGCTAATTTCATCAGGTCCTCCAATGGAAGGTCTGCCAATTGGTCATAACTCATAGTCAATACATCTTCTTTGGTTATTTTGTCGATTGGCTTTTGCGCCCAAACCGTGGAGATGCTTAATGCTGAAAATAATAGTATAAACCCTGTAATTTTTCGAATGATTTGAAACATACTTTTTATAATATAATAGATGAATGATTAAATGACAATACCAAGATTTGCTAACGAACTGGACATTTGTAGTCCTTGCTTTTGGAAACGTGATTTATTGATTTCGAAGTTAAGTTTTCCGCCAACAGTCACATAGTTGATACATGCACCTTGCTGTGCTAATCCGTCTTTGTCGGTAACCAGCAAAATAGGTTTTCCGTCTACTTTTGATAGCACTGTATTGAAGTCCCCACTCTTATCGGTGGGAAGATACAGGATGTGGCATTTGTCGATAGCGCCTGCGTTATCAACTTTTTTTATCACAATGTTCTGTTGGCCTACTTTTTTACTCGCAGCCACCTTTTGTAATTCGCCGATCACCGGTGAATCTCCGTAAACAGCGATCACGAAATCGCCCTGTCGCATGTCAGTCGGCCATTCTACGTTTTTCGTAAAATTGTACATAAACAGTGCTTTGAACATTTCGTTTTGTGCCTGTATGGTCACTAACGGATACAGGAGAAACAATAACATTGTAAAGAATAATCGTCTCATTTTTTATTGGTTAAACTTAAATTATTGAATGCGTTGAATAATGAACAACTAAACAATTAGTTATATCTTTTGTTTGCATGAATGATTAAAATGTGAATTGGCTAATGAATGGTTTAATCTCACACTGATCGGCTTATTTTAGGCTCGGAAACATAAAACATTATCCTGTCCGGACATTTTACCGGATACAATTGATCTCGTGAAACTATGATGTGTTAGGGCAATTTAACTTCAGCTGTAATACAGAGAAATTTAAATATTTCCTGATATGAATTCCGTTGCGGGATGAATACCTGCCGGCAGATATATTCCTTGTCTCTTATGACCAATCTGTCGGTAGTTTCCTGTATATTTCCATCCTGTAACCTCTTCCATACGCGCGCATATTCTTTGCCTTGCTCATCTTTTTCCGACCTCAGCATTTCGGTGTATTTGTGGTGTAATAATTTCCCCTCTTCAATACCAAGTTTGTCCACCACATTTTTGTTGACCTGTATTACCTCAAAGTCTGTTGACAATTCGATTACCAGCAATGCATCATTGATGGCGGTGGAGAAGCTTTGATACTCAGCCTCCTTACGATACCATTCTTCTTGAGTAGCCTGCAATTCCTCCATATTCTGGCGCAGTTCCTCTTCCTGTTCCGACATTTCCTGTGCCTGTATTTTAGCTTGCTCAAGTAAATTAGTGGTACGTTCGCTCACTTTCAGCGAAGAAATGGTAGAAGCAATACTTTCACTTATTTTTTCGACAAATTCGCGCACATAGGGTTGGAATTCATCAAAGGCAGCCAGTTCCATTACTCCGAATATCTCTTCATTCACTTTTAAGGGGACAATCAGTATGGCCGACGGATTCGTTCCACCCAATCCGGAAGTGATTTCCACGTAGTCATGCGGTACTTCCGTCATATAGATCGTTTCACCTTCCTGGAAACAAGTGCCTACGAGTCCTTCTCCAATTTCAATATGTTTGTCAGCAAATTTTTTGCGGTCGAATGCATAACACGAGCGCATCTCAAGATATTTGTGCTGCGGGTCGGCATCGTTGAGTACGAAAATGCCGCCTTGGTTGACCCCGACGTAACGCACCAGGTTGAACAACACTTCATGCGTAAGCGTATCCATATCGGTATTGTTGTTGCGCAGGATTTCAGCAAATTTGGCCAGACCTTGTGCAGCCCAATTGCGGCGTTCATCTTCCGATTTGCGTTTCTGTTCTTCATTGTCGGCACGTTGCAGGCTTTCACGCATATTGAGTAACGAATTACCCAGAACATCATCGTCACTTAATGTCTGGAATCCGGCATCCAAATGACCTTTACCGATTTCATCGGCAAAGTGGGTGGTCGATCGCAAACCATCAACTAATGTATTCACCGATGTTGCAATCATTCCAATTTCGTCATTTTGCTTGATCGTCGATTTTTCCGAAAGGTTACCCGTAGCCAACCTGCCGATCAGCGAATCAATTTTTTTCAATGGCTGTACAATGGCAAGATGGCTGTATGTAGCCGAAATCAGTACGATTACAATTAATATAATATTGGTAATGACAATCAGCCTTTGAAAGCTGGTAAAATCTTCGGTGATCTGATCCTGGGCAACTTTGGCCTGCTGGTTGAAATCAGCAATCAATTCATCCAAATGCGAGATGATATTATTGGTAACAGTGGTTATTTCGCCATATTCGTCCACCATGGAGGAAGCTTCCATAAATATCAGCACGTCGTCATAACTTGATACGTCGCTAAGCTGTGCCATGACATATTTTTGCCGCGCAAACAAAGTATCCTGGATTGCAGAACTAATCTGATTCAGTTTTGTGCGCTCATCATCAGCCCAGTGCCGCGAAAGATCCGACAAGCTGTCGCGTAAAGCGGGAAAATCTTTGTCCTGCAAACCGGCAAGTGCCAGTTTATCCTGCGTGTCATTGATCTTATCGATAAACACCCAGTTCTTGGTCAGCATTTTTGAATTGGCAATCATGTCGGACAATTGTACGAGGTTATCGCGACTGGGATTCAGTACTGTTATGATCTTATTTTCAAGCTCCTGGTATTTTCGACCGGTTCGATTGGTCAGGTATAGACTGATTAACACGGCAAGGATGATAACCCCAAAACCGGATCCTAATTTACGAGTGATTGTTAACTTCATTTTGTATAAGTGACGTTAATGCTATTCGAATATAAAATTCTTAATATCAATGGTAAATATATGAAATATCTTTATTCTAATTTAAAATACGTAAACAAACACAACATGCAATTGTTGCAATTGAATGTTTATACGTACAAACTTTGTTTTGGTTACCTATTTCTGTAGAAAAAATAAGGCATACGATTGATTTTTTTATTTTATAACATGCCTTTTTATTTTTGATTGGTTATTGATTTCAAAAAGGAGTAAAAGGGTGAAATTATCATTTTTTCGTCTCCGACTTATAATTTTCACTTAAATTAACTATGTAAATAAAGTGATATATTAAATTTATATTTAGTGATATATATATATTATGCATATTGTTTCCCATGTCAGATAGATTTTGTAACGTTGCAGCCTCTTTTTAATCAAACTTTTTAACCAAACCAATCATACGCTATGGCGTTAAACAAAAAAATAGAAGAACTCAAGAAGAGGAGAGAGCAAGTTGAAAAAGGAGGCGGAGATAAAGCCATTGAAAAACAACTTGCAATGGGCAAAATGACAGCCCGTGATAGAGTGCGGTCCATTGTTGATGAGGGATCATTCCAGGAATATGACATGTTTGTGGAGCATGATGCCCGCGATTTCGACATGGATAAAGTGACCTTGCATGGCGATGGTGTGATCACAGGTACAGGAACAATCAATAGTCGTCCCATCAGTATCTACGCACAGGACTTTACTGTTGCAGGAGGTTCGTTGGGGTTGATGCATGCCCGTAAAATAACGAAAATCATGGATCATGCGCTGAAAATGCAAATGCCGCTGATTGGTATCAACGACTCGGGTGGGGCACGTATCCAGGAAGGTGTAAATTCTCTGGCTGGGTATGGCGACATATTTTTCCGCAATACGATCAGTTCCGGTGTGATTCCCCAGATTTCGGTTATCCTTGGCCCTTGTGCCGGTGGTGCAGTATATTCGCCCGCGCTTACCGATTTTGTTTTCGTGGTGGATAAGATATCCAAAATGTTCATTACGGGTCCGGAAGTAATCAAAACAGTCATCGGCGAGGAGATTTCGATGGAAGACCTCGGCGGTGCACGTGTTCACAGCGAGATAACAGGTAATGCGCATTTCTTTGCAAACAGCGAAGCCGAATGTTTCGAACAAATCAAGAAACTATTCAGTTTCATCCCGTGGAACAACTCGGAAAAAGCCCCGCGGCAAAAACCGAAAGATCCGAAGTCGAAGTACAAAATTGACAAAATCGTTCCGTCTGATCCCAAGTTACCCTACGATGTCCGCGACGTGATCCGGGCAGTGGTGGACGATTCCGATTTTTTCGAAGTACAGGAAATGTGGGCTGGCAATGCTGTGATAGGATTTGGCCGTATCAGCGGTGAAACAGTGGGTTTTGTGGCTAATCAACCACTTGTTCTGGCCGGTGTGCTTGATGTGGACTCGTCTGATAAGATCGCGCGTTTCATCCGCTATTGCGATGCATTCAATATTCCGTTGATAACTTTCGTTGATTTGCCGGGTTACCTTCCGGGTATTGACCAGGAACATGCAGGCGTTATCCGTCATGGAGCAAAAATTCTGTATGCATACAGCGAAGCCACTGTTCCCAAGATTTCGGTAATCCTGCGTAAAGCATATGGCGGAGGCTATATTGCAATGAATTCGCGCCACCTCCGTGCCGATTATGTATTTGCATGGCCGGCAGCCGAAATTGCTGTAATGGGCCCCGAAGGCGCTGCCAACATCATTTTCCGTAAAGAAATACTGGCTGCCGACGATCCTGAAAAAATGCGCAAGCAAAAAGTGGCTGAATACAAGGAAAAGTTTGCTAATCCGTATGTGGCTGCAGCCAGAGGTTATGTCGATTCAGTAATTGAACCATCGGAAACCCGTAAATTACTGATGCATGCACTGGCCGTGTCGGTTACTAAGAATCAGCAGATACCGCGTAAAAAACACGGGATTCCTCCGTTCTGATATTGATATCAGACCATGAGATGATATGACCTTGAACCAGCCTAGGTGAAGACTTAGACTGGTTTGAATCATTTTTTGTATTCAAAATAAGATATATGACGAAAGTAAATAAACCAGAAAACACTCAAACGGAAATTCTTGTAGTAGATGATTCTCCATATAAGACAGAATTTTCGGAAAAATATAAGAACCGCAAACCCTGGCAACCCCGTGATAATCGAAAAATCACAGCTTTTCTTCCCGGGACCATCACAGAAGTGCTGGTTAAGAAAGGCGATCAGGTGAAAGCCGAACAAACATTAGTAAAATTCGAGGCCATGAAAATGGTCAACAACGTCCAAACCTCCATCGACGGAAAGGTGAAGGATGTTTACGTCAAACCGGGAGACAGATTTTCGAAAGGATTTATTCTCGTCGAACTGGAATAATCGGAAATAACTCGGATCGGTAAAAAACGTACCGGCTGGAAGTTAGAAGCAAGAAAAAGTAACCTTGTTATTGCGTGGATTGGGGTAAAAAACAGAAAATCAGCAGATTTTCATGTTAGGGTTGATGTAACAAGAACAGTTTATAAATACTCAAATACCATTGCGCAATGAAAAATGAAAAGTCGGGTCAAACGGGTATTTCCCGTCGTGCTTTTGTAAAGTCGTCTTTTTTTGCAGCCGCGAGTGCCGGACTGCTTACATCTTCTGGTTTATCGTCTTTTGCGGCCAAGCCATCAAAACCGTTTCTTGCTAAAAACAAACGGGACCTGGTATTGTCGGTGTTCGATATGTCGGGTCCCAACCAGTATGTTCCCGGAGCCTTTTTTATGCATTTCGGGGAAAATTACAGTACCGGTCAAGCTGCCATTAATCGTCACTTGGAATATTACCGGGCAACGGATATGGATTTTGTAAAAATCCAATATGAGCTGGGAATGCCGCGTATGGAACTGAAAAAACCTTCCGACTGGACAAGAATACCTGTCTATAAAGAGGGTTTTTTCGAGCCGATGTTGACTATTATTAAAGGTGTTGTTAAGGAAGCCAAGTCCGAAGCGCTGATCATTCCTACGGTATATTCTCCTTTCATGTGTGCCGGGCAGGTCGCCGGAAGTAAGGAAAACCTGTTGGATCAAATCGCCAAACATCCCGATGCTGTATTAAAGGGGATGGAAATCATTACCGAAAGCCTGATGAATTATTTGCGGGCAAGTATCCGGCTGGGAGTTGATGGTTTCTATATGTCAACCCAGGGCGGCGAGGTGAACAGGATCCCGGATGCCGGTTTATTCGATAGATTGGTACGTCCGTTTGACATGACTGTTATGTCCGAAGCCGATAACAAATGTATCTTCAATATCCTGCATATTTGTGACTATGAAGGGAAGTATGCCGGCCTGTTACCCTATGCTTCTTATCCCGGGAAGGTTATTAATACGCCGATTGTACTTGCCGACGGAACAGGTTTTACCACCAAAGACGCAGCCGCGATTTTCAAACGTCCCGTCATGGGCGGTCTCAATCGTCTGGGCGAAATAGCCAAAGGCAATCCGGACGATATCAAGGCGGCTGTAAATAATGCACTGAAAAACGCTCCATCCAATTTTATACTTGGAGCCGATTGTACCGTTCCCGGGACAACCAAATGGGAAACGCTACGTTCGGTGATACAGCAGGCACATACCTACCGCACCTGATTGTGTTTACTGGTTGAGACTGGCTTGCATTTTCATCCAGCAATGCTCGATCTCTCCGATGTACATGCGGGGAACCTCATTGCCTGGGTAAATCATCCGGGCTTGTTCTGATTGTAGTATGGATTGGATTTCCTGAGATAGGATTAATTCGAAGTTAAAAACCTTACGACACTCTATTACCAAGCGGGCTTGCGGGTAATAGATATTTCCCGACTGTGTGATAAGGGGTTCGAATTTTTTGTTCAATGTGCTTGTTGTAGTTCCTCCTGATCCGAAGAAATCGAGAATGTGCCGATGTTCGGGTGGAAAATAGCACAATGTGAAATAATCGTTTTTTTCGATAAAACGCATGACATGCTTTTGCGGACGAATAAAACAGGCAGCTATTGGCTTAAATGTCAGCTCCAAAGCAAAACGGCAACTGGCAACCGACGAGTTGTACAGGTTAATATTGCCCGAATTTAGCAATACCATATTGTCTCCTGTCAGTTTGTCAATATAACTACGCAGAAAACCAGCCGGAACTTCTTGAAATATTTGAGACATGGGCTTAATTCACTTTGGGTAACAAATCAAAAACAAAAATAATAAAATATTTGTTGCCGGTCAACTGTAAATTGATGAACGTTCGACTTTAAAGCAACCGTTAAACCAAGGTATAAAGCTGTCGGATAACACATATTATGTACTTTTACAGAAAATATTGAACCTTACTTTTTAAGCGGAAAAGTATGGCCCGGATTTTGACGAATGACCTTTTTCAATACACAAAAATCAAGTAATCAGATCATATTGCCACATCATTATAAAATAACCGATTGGCTTCCGACTTCTAAGAAAGAGGTTGAGGCGCGGGGCTGGGATGAATTGGATGTTATTCTTTTTTCCGGCGACGCCTATGTCGACCATCCCTCGTTCGGTACGGCGGTTATTGGACGCGTACTGGAGGCCGACGGATTACGAGTCGCTATTGTGCCTCAGCCCAATTGGCGTGATGATCTCCGGGATTTCAAGAAGCTGGGTGTTCCCCGTTTATTTTTTGGTATTTCCGGTGGATGTATGGATAGTATGGTGAATCATTATACCGCCAACAAACGCCTGCGGAGCGATGATGCCTACACGGCGGGTAATCAGGCCGGATTTCGCCCCGACTATGCTGTGACAGTTTATTCGCGGATACTGAAAGACTTATATCCTGATGTTCCGGTTATTATCGGGGGAATCGAAGCATCGTTGCGGCGACTCACCCATTATGATTATTGGCAGGATTGTCTTAAACCCGGTATTTTAGTGGATAGTCGGGCAGATCTGCTGGTGTATGGTATGGGCGAACATGCTATCCGGAAGATAGCCAAATGTCTTCAATCGGGTATGAAAGTCAATGAATTGATCAATTTGCCGCAAACAGCTTATCTCGCAGAAAACCTTCCCCAACAAACGGATGACGAATCCTACATATTATTGAATTCTTATGAAGACTGCGTGAAGGATAAGCGCAAATTTGCCGAAAACTTCTGTAATATAGAGGTGCAATCCAATAAGATGTATTCAAAACGGTTGATTGAACCGGTGGCCGGGCAGTATGTCGTTGTCAATCCGCCCAAATATTTTTTGGACGAGAAGGATGTCGACATGGCATTTGACTTGCCTTACACCCGGTTACCACATCTCCGCTACAAAGACAAGGCCATTCCTGCATTCGAGATGATCAAATTTTCAATAAATATCCACCGGGGATGTTTTGGAGGTTGTAGTTTCTGCACTATATCGGCACACCAGGGGAAATTTATTGCCAGCCGTTCCGAAAATTCCATCCTTGCGGAAATCCAGCAAGTGGTACAAATGCCCGACTTCAAAGGTTATTTGTCGGATTTGGGCGGACCATCAGCCAACATGTTCCGTATGCGGGGACGCGATGTAAATTTGTGTAACCGATGCAGTCGCTACTCGTGTATCTATCCCCAGGTATGCAAAAACCTCGATACCAACCATGAAGATTTGCTCACCCTGTACCGGAAAGTCCGGAATATGCCGGGTATTAAAAAAGCATTTATCGGAAGCGGCATTCGTTATGATCTTTTTATGGATGCCCGCGATTTCACAAGCCGGACGCATGCCGAATATTTTAACGAATTATTACAGCATCATGTGTCGGGCAGGCTTAAGGTAGCGCCGGAACACACATCTTCCAAAGTTTTGAAGACCATGCGCAAACCCGGATTCGATCTTTTTGTAAAACTGAAAGAAAAGTTTGACAGCATTAATCGCGGCAAAAATTTGAGGCAGCAACTGATTCCGTATTTCATATCCAGCCATCCCGAGTGTAACGAGGCGGATATGCGTCAATTATCCGATACCATGCAGCGAATGCATTTTAACCATCTGGAGCAGGTTCAGGATTTCACCCCTACGCCGATGACTCTTTCTTCGGTAATGTTTTATTGTGAGTTTGATCCATATACCGGGCAAAAAATATATGTAGCCAAACGAAAGGAAGAGAAACAGAAACAAAAGCAATATTTCTTCAATGTAAGGCGGCCATAATTTTCGAACAAATATAAATTCAATAATCATATATCCGCTCGTTTCGTGATTTAGTTTCAATTGCTTACCGAAGCCCTTTTATTCTTATGGTATTAAGATTAAACTGCTTATCCACAACAAGCAAGTTTCCTCACAATGAGTGTGTTTCATTTGTGAGATCATCAAAACTGGAGGGTGTTGTATCCACAGCATGTTGCATTAGCCGAAAAAATAGCTTTCCCCTGTAAGTGGACATTTTCCT
>JAVBNI010000146.1:0-19541 GCA_031551645.1 Bacteroidales bacterium
ATCTTCGCGGCTAGCGCCCTCTCCGAATGCCGAGAAGTCAAAATACCGATAGAAGTTATCAACCAACTGCGGAGCGTTCGATGCATCATCAACCCGAATAAAGGCAGTGTAATTAAAGGCCCGGAGGTTTTTATCCTGATCCGGCGACAATGTAAAAAACATATGGTTTCCGACCATGGTGTTCGATGGAAAATCGCGATATACAGCCACTACCGTGCGACTTTTTCCATCTTCCAAGAAAATCTGTCGACCAACTGCACCCTCATTGCCGAATATCTTACGTGCCATGCTCAACGGCACGATAACATCTTCCGCCGCATTATAATCTTTCGCAGAACCTTCTACAAATTCAAAACTAAACAGTTCGTAAAACTCGGGCGAAACAGTTACAGATTTTTCCTCAAAAAAATTCTTTGCTCCAGTTTCTGTTTTCACATGGAAAAACACTGGACGACCTTCTTGCGTTTGAAGTGCGCCGACAACAATATGAGGCGATGACTCGAAGAAAGCATCGGCAATCATGCGAGGAACCAGGGGAACATTTTTTTCCCCTAACATAGAAATGGAAGCATCTATACGGAAAATCTTATCATAATCCTTATGACATTTGTCAAAGCTGTAATCATAATTAAGTTTAATCATGATGATCATGAACGTTGCAAAAGCTACGGAAAGGCCTAAAATATTTAACGTCACAGCCAATTTAAAACGCCGGGCTACGCTTATTAAATTACGAAATATAGGGTTCATGTAAATTTGTTCTAAGTATATGACAAAAAAATATACGATAAAATAATTTCACTGATCAGCATCGAAAGTGGGGCGATATCCAAACCGCTTTTAAAAAATTTCTTTCCAAATTCAAAAGAACCTACCCGGCATTCGTGAACAAAAATAGTTCATCTAACAAATGCGTAGTCTACACTTTAAATTCCCAATCGGAAATCCGATACGCTTTCCTTTTTTAAGATAATTTCTTCAAATATGCTCTTGCTTCCTTTTCCTAAAGGACATTGCGCGCTAACACCCAGCCATATTTCAGATGGATAATTATTTTCATATAAACGCACCATTTGCCAATTCTTATTGTCAAGTGAATAATAGGATGCTATAGTTTGGGTATCTGATGAAATTTTCATATAAACATATGGCTGTACAACTATATCGTGATTACTATCATCGGAAGTACCCACTGTGCGGACTGATACGACACGATGTTTTCCTCGTTCATCCTGCTCAAAACAAAGCTTTTGGAAAAAGCTGTCGTTTACATAAACATAAAGTACTCCGGCATTATAAACATCATTTTCTGTAAAGCTGGGAGTTACTTTTGCAGTGAAAGTAAAAGGTTTAGAATTATCAACCGACGTTAATAAAATAGGTGCTGTAGTGTTTGACAGCTTGCCATTGGGATCGCTAAAATAATCGGTTTTTTCTCCTGTCGTAAATACAACTTTGTTATTCTCCTCTATTGAAATGGAAGAAGATGCATTATTCACAGATTTAGTGAAATGTATATCTCCTATAGTGAGATCGCAGACTGTACCGCTAACACGACCATTACCCTGTACAGACGCAACAGATACGGTTTTCTCTGATTCTGACTTTTTTGAAGTACCCTTATTTACACAATTACTGAAAGATATTCCTGCCATCACCGCAAAAATTATGAATACCAACTTTCTCTTTTCAATCATTTTATTTTAATTTAGAAATTAATACAGATAACTTTATAGTGTAAAGATAGTTTTTGAAAAATAATTTCACAAATTATTTAATACGATTGCTTGCATAAATGAAGTTTAAAGCAGCATTATCAAAATATTTTTGTAAATTTGTGTTTTCATTTGGTATAAAATTATCAATAATAACTGTAATATTTGAACAAATATTTATAGCATAAAACTTCATGTCTATTTATTATTTTAATATGCTTAAACGTTTAAGCATATTAAAATACAATAAGATAAATCAATATTCATACAGCTTATCAACATAAAATATTTATCACCAAAGAAATTATCATTCATCCATTTATAAATTTATCTTCATGAAAAAAGTTCATTCTGATTTACTTGTTCTATGCTTTTTTTCCATACTTATTCTATCCGGATGTAATGGAAAAAACAGTTCTGTTACAATCAATAACAATGTCAATAAATTGGGACAGCCTGTTTATCAGGATATCCCATATCCGCAAGATTACAGTGTAAAATATTATCTGTCGGGAGGAACGCAAAACCTGTTGCTGAAAGCCGTTTCAACCAACAGGGACGGTCAGATTCGTATACTGTCCAACCAGGGATTAATCGTACCCGATAACGGCAGCCTGTTTTATTCCGGCGGTTTTGTTCCCGATGTATCTTATGCTCCCGTTATGGCAAGAAAAGTCAGCGCCATAAAAACCTATCAGGGGCAAACTTTTTATCTGGACAATAATCAATTGTTCAGTAATGCCTGGGCTGGGAAAATACAAATTGACCATGGATTGCCCGGCGCTTGTCTTTTTGAAGGAGGCAAGGACTTTCATTTCCTGATTTCGGATGGTGAAAAGATTGTACATGTCGACAAAGAGGGAAACACGATACAGTCGGGTTCCCTGAAAGGAGTGTGCGATATTAGTTACAACCCGGTAAAAAATAATTTCATCATTGCCGCTTCCAATACGGTAGTAGAGTATACGCCCGGAGGAAGTGCGAAAGAATTATATAACGGATCGGGAATAACCTGTGCAGCACCGTTTAAGAATGGTACCGACATCGTTATAGGAACAAATGCCGGTTATCTTTTCCTTTCCGATAAGAAGCTGGTAGAAAATGTGCCTTGCCCCAACATTACAAACGTCTCCGAAATAAACGGCCAACTCTGGTTTGCCACCACAGATGGCATCTTCGGATTGAATGAAGACGGGAAATACAACTATTATGCAGGAGAAAGATGGTTGCCCGGTAATTACACAATAGCCGTTGAAGCCGGCCCTGACAGTACTTTATTGGCGCTTACCAAAAACGGACTGGGGCAAATACATTTCAAGGAAATGACATTGGAAGACAAAGCTATGTTTTTTGAAAAAATGGTAAGGCTGAAAAACATCCGTTATGGTTTTAACAGCAGCAACGGAAGGCTGATCCATGGGTATTCCTCATCCCAGACGGGAGTCCAGCCGAGCGATAATCTATGGACTTCCATGTATCTGGTAAGCCAGTTGTTCCGGTATAAAGTCACGGGATCGCAGGATGCCCGCGAAAATGCTTACGAGTCTTTTGAGGCCATGGAAAGGCTGTTCACCGTTACCGGGGTTAAAGGTCTTTTTGCCAGAAGTATCGAAAGGGATTATATCACCGAAAACACCAAAACTCCCGGTTGGCAGAAGAAGGAATACCTGTCAGGAAGCCCTGCAACGATGTGGATTCATGCAGCCGATTTTCCGAACTGGACATGGCGGGCCACGGTGAGTAGCGATCAGACGGTGGGCCAGATGTTTGCGCTCACATGGATTATTGAACTAGCTGACAACGAAGAATGGAGGAATCGCGCAATAACCTGCCTGGACAATCTGATGGGGTATATTGTGGATAACGATCTCTATATTATAGATATCGACGGTGAACCAACGCTTTGGGGAAAATGGAATCCGGAATATGTCAATGGTTTTCCTATTAATGTGGGCGACCGTAGATTAAATTCTTCCAATATAACCGCTTTTCTGCAGGCCGCATACAAATATACCGGCAAAGAAAAGTACAAGGAAAAAGCAATGGAGTTGTTCGAGAAATATGGATATCTGGAAAACCTCACCAGACCGATATCTGAAATATCCCCGTCGGATGCCACGGATTTAAGCCAGATATTGTCCCGGTCATGGAATCATTCGGATGATGAAATGTATTTCCTGGCCTATCATGAACTGCTTAATTGTGCATTCACTCCCGAATTGAAAGAAAAATACATTGCAAGCATTAAGGACCATTGGGAAATTGAAAGACCGGAAAGAAATGCGCTTTGGAATTTTATTTATGCAATGACCGGAGCCAAAGAATTTGATCTGGACGAATCCGTCTGGTTCCTGAAATCCTATCCGTTGGATTTACGGTCATGGGGGATGAAGAACTCACAAAGGAAGGATATCGTAAGGGTACCTGAAAATTTCAGAGGACAAACCATGTCCGAATTGTTACCTTTAGGTGAGATGCCATTATACCGACACAATGGCCAGATATTTCACCTCGACAGCAATGGCGATGGTTCCTCAATGATCAGCGCCGGCGATGTATGGTTGTTACCTTACTGGATGGGACGTTATTTGGGGGTTATTTCTGCGCCTGTTAAATAAGAATATATTGGCTGTTGATCTGCACACAAAATCAACAGCCAATATTTTAAATTGTAAGACCATTTGCAATGGGTTAGTATAATTTTTCTTTACATTTTTATTATGAAAACAATCAATCGATTAGGGATCATCTTTCTGGTACTATTTTTAAACGTATTTTTTTCAAGTGCCATCTTCCCGGAAAGTAATGAAAGTAAAGCTGCCATTAATTCAGAATATATTTTTCCCCTTCAGGGTAAACACGTTCATAGTAGTTCGATCGTCGAATTGCCCAATGGTGATTTATTGAGTTGCTGGTTTGAAGGTTCGGGCGAACGAACAGCAAATGACGTTGCAATCAAAGGGGCGCGGTTGAAGAAAGGGAAAAGCACATGGAGCGAACCTTTTATCATGGCCGATACTCCGGGCCTGCCGGATTGTAACCCGGTTCTATTTATCGATGGAAAGAACAGGTTGCAACTTATTTGGATTGTTGTTGTCGGAAACGAGTGGGAAGCCAGTGTCTTAAAAACAAGAATATCGACCAATTATCAAAACGATGGGGTTCCCGTATGGAGTTGGCAGGATAATATTTTTTTAAAACCAGGCAATGACTTTACCAAAACACTGGAAAAGGGTTTTAAAGAACTTAACACGCCAGAGTTCGCTTGGGGGGCCTATGCCAAAAAGTATGAAGATCAGCTTATTGAGGCATCGAAAAGTTCCATCAAACGTGAAACGGGTTGGATGCCGCGAATTCAACCGACAACCTTGCCGAATGGGAGGATCCTGTTCCCGGTATATTCAGACGGGTTTAACCTTTCCATGGTGGCTATTTCAGATGATCAGGGCGATACATGGAGTCCCAGCCTGCCCATTGTCGGACGGGGAAATGTACAACCGGCTATCGTTTGTAAAAAGGACGGAACGCTGGTTGCATATATGCGCGACGGTGGAGATTATCCGGGAAGAATCATGATCAGCGAATCAAAAGACAATGGGTATACCTGGAGTGTTGCCCGAAAAACCGAAATATTGAATCCGGGAGCAAGCGTCGATGCCATCTCACTCAAGAACGGCCAATGGGCTATGGTATACAATAATACCGTGGATGACCGGCACAACCTGGTCGTAAGCCTGTCAGACGACGAAGGAAAGACCTGGAAATGGACAAAGTATCTTGAAAATACTGAAAAAGGCAGTTATGGTTATCCATGTATGATCCAAGCTAAAGACGGGAAAATTCACATATCATACTCGTACAGTCTTAATAATGAAAAAACCATCAAACATGTGTATTTCACTGAAGATTGGTTAAGAAATTAAAGATTAATGTGTAAAAAACTTAAGTTATAGAAATATCTATATATTCACCTATTATCCACATTCTTTTATGAGCACAATAAAACGATTAAGTATCATTTTTCCGGTGTTGCTTTTAAATGTATTTCTCTCCAACGCAACATTTTTGGAAAGCAAAGAAATTAAAAATGAGGTTAAATCGGAATTTATTTTTCCACTTCAAGGGAAACACGTCCATAGCAGTTCGATCGTCGAATTACCCAATGGTGATTTGTTGAGTTGCTGGTTTGAAGGTTCGGGAGAACGGACAGCAAATGATGTTGCGGTTAAAGGCGCCCGGTTGAAGAAAGGGAAAAGTACATGGAGCGAACCTTTTATCATGGCCGACACTCCGGGTCATCCGGATTGCAATCCAATTTTATTTATTGACGGGAAAAACAGATTGCAACTTATTTGGGTGGTTGTTATCGGGAATGAATGGCCGGCATCCATCCTAAGAACAAGAATATCGACCAATTATCAAAAAGATGGAGCTCCCGTGTGGGGTTGGCAGGACAATATTTTCTTAAAGCCGGGTGATGAATTTGCCAAAACGGTGGAAGAGGATATTAAAAAACTGGGTACACCTTCAACCCGGGATAGTATTGTGGAAAAATATAGGACGCGCATTATAGAAATGTCCAAAAGCTCCACCAAACGTGAAGTAGGATGGATGCCGCGAATTCAACCGACAATTTTGCCGGGCGGAAGAACATTACTCCCGCTGTATTCGGATGGATTCAGCTTTTCTTTGGTGGCCATTTCCGATGATCAGGGAGATAACTGGCGTCCCAGCCTGCCCATTGTTGGACCTGGCAATATACAACCGGCTATCGTTTGCAAAAAAGATGGAACCCTGGTTGCATATATGCGCGACAACGGACCTCCACCCAAAAGAGTTATGATCAGCGAATCAAAAGACAACGGGTATACATGGAGTGTGGCTCAAGACACTGAAATACCGAATCCGGGAGCAAGTGTTGATGCCATCTCACTCAAGAACGGTCGATGGGTTATGGTTTACAATGATACTGAACGCGGCCGGAATAATATAGCCGTAAGCCTGTCGGACGACGAAGGGAAGACCTGGAAATGGACAAAGTATCTTGAAAAACACGAAGATGGCAGTTATAGTTACCCATGTATGATCCAATCTAAAGATGGGAAAATTCATATATCATACTCGTACCACCTTGATAAGCAGAAAACCATCAAGCATGTGTGCTTTACTGAAGATTGGCTAACGAATTAAGGTGTTTGATCCAATGTCGTTTACCTACGTCTACAAACCCGTCATGTCTAATGTCCAATTATTTTCAATCAAACAGGCTGTATTGACGGAAAAAGCACTGTCACTGCGAGAGGCTACCCCAAAAAAATGTGGCACAATGCGGTTATGACAAATTTTCTTAAAATCAGCGATTTACGCAAATCTGTCATTGGTAGCCCGCCTGAATGACCATTCAGGCGGAGTACGGGCAGGTCATTAACCATTTATCATTGACCATTACTTATTGGTCTATAATTCGAATTTGTCGCCAATTGCAGGGATTTCGACATGTTCAAACCCATTTTCATGAAGTCGTTCGCGGAAAGATTCCTGTGAAGTCTTTTCGCCGTGTACCAAAAATACTTTTTTGACGGATTTGGAATCCTGGCAACCCAGGTAACGTAGCAATTCCGTATAATCGGCATGAGCCGAATACGAATCAATACGCCTGATATCAGCATGTACATCGTATAAAACTCCGTATATCGAAATTCGTTTATCGCCCCGCAATATCCTGGCGCCAAGAGTTGTCGGAGCACAATAACCGACAGCCAACACCGTATTCTTCTTGTCGGAAATGTTATGCACCAGATGATGCTTCACCCGTCCAGCTTCCATCATGCCCGATGCTGAGATAATCACGCATGGTTTCTGCACAGTATTGATGTGCTTCGATTCGTCCTTCGTTTGTGTATAATGTAGCCTATCGAACCCAAATGGATCGGGATCGATTACCATATACTTTTTGATTTCGTCGTTGAAACATTCGGGATGCATCCGGAAAACATTGGTTGCCGACACAGCCAGCGGACTGTCGACAAACACAGGAACATCGGGCAACAACCCCTTAGTATGTAACCGGTCAAACGAATATACGATTTCCTGGCAACGCCCGATGGCAAACGACGGGATAATGAGTTTTCCCCGTTTACGGACGCAGGTGTCGACCATAATCTCGAGCAATGCCTCTTCAGCATCGCTTAATGGGGCATGCTGGCGATCACCATAAGTCGACTCGCAGAGAATATAATCGGCTTGGGGAAATGGTTGCGGCATGCGAAGGATCATTTTGTCGTAACGTCCCACATCGCCCGAAAAACAAATGGTGGTTTTACGTCCGTTTTCATTAACCGTCAGATAAACAGCCGAACTCCCCAGCAAGTGTCCCGTATCATAAAAACGGACTTCTACCTGGGAGGAAAGATTATATGAAAATTCATAAGGTACCGTAACGAATAGCCCCATGCAGGAAATCGCATCATCGACAGTATACAAGGGTTCTGCAGGTGGTAAACCCTGATGCGCGCGTTTGCGGTTGAAATCGCGGATATCACTTTCCTGTATACCTGCAGAGTCGGCAAGCATCAACGAACATAAATCCCGGGTAGCCGAGGTACAAATAATATATCCTCGGAAACCGTGTTTGTACATATAAGGTATCAATCCCGAATGATCAATGTGCGCATGCGACAATACCATGACATTGATTTCTGCCGGGTTAAATCCCAAATGGCGGTTCATCCTGTCCGTATCTAAACCTTTACCCTGGTACATACCGCAATCCAGCAATATTTTCGTTCCATTATCGAGGGTCAGCAAATGTTTGCTCCCCGTCACTTCTTGCGCAGCTCCTAAAAATTGTATATTCATTCCGGAAATAATTTTCTTGTCGCGCAAACTTATGGATTTTTCGTCAATGAGCAATATGCTGATGAAATTCAAGTTATGGAATGCAATAATATGCGACTGTAGTTAACATAAGTGTGTGGATTATCAAAAATTTAAGATATGCCTTACTCGTTAGTTAGTCCTTAGCGAAGCAGTTTCATATAGTTAAAGTTATAATTTATATAATTCAATATAAAATATTATAAAACAATATTTTATATTTATATAGCAATACAAATTATTATCTGTAAATATTTTGCGGCATTAAAATTGAAAATAAATTTTCTATTGGAATAATTTTCCAATGGAAATTATTTATATCTTTGCAAAAAATAAGTTAGCAATATGAAAACAATTCATTTGACAAAAGCAGACTTTTTAACAAAAGTCACGGATTACGAAACCAATCCGACCGAATGGAATTATCAGGGCGATAAACCTGCCATAATCGATTTTTATGCTTCATGGTGCGGACCATGTAAGACAATAGCTCCAGTTTTAGACGAACTGGCTATAGAATATCACGATCAGATAGATATCTATAAGATAGATACGGAAAAAGAAAAGGAGTTGGCTGCAATATTCGATATCCGTTCAATTCCGTCGCTGCTTTTTATTCCGATGAATGGCATTCCACAAATGGCGCAAGGTGCAATATCCAAAGCTGCGCTAAAAGAGTTAATCGATAACGCATTATTGGGGAAATAGTCGGAACGGTGCTTGTCTATTAGAGATAAGCAGTTTGATAAAACTTGAACAATGGAACCACTTTGCAGAATAAGAGATATTTATCGGTTAATCAATGATTTCGAAAGTAGAATTCAGGAAAGTCACGGAGTCGGGCTTAACGAAGGAATGCTATTGTGCTCACTTTTAACATTAGGCAAATGTACTTCGGGTAAGATAGCTGAATTGCTGGGATTGACCTTGTCAAACTCTTCGAAAGTAATCACATCTGCTGAGAAAAAAGGCTTAATCGAACGTATGATTGGTACGGAAGACAAACGGCAAATGTATTTTGTACTGACAGAAAGGGGCAAAGATTGTATCAACAATATCAAATGTAATTCAGGAGATATTTTAGATTTGATCAGTAGGATAAAAGAAATATAACGTTGAATGTAAAATAGGAACAGATGAAACACATCATCATTGGAGGAGTGGCGGGCGGAGCCACTGCCGCAGCGAGGATCCGCCGGATAGATGAATTTGCCGAGATTATTTTACTCGAAAAAGGAAAATATATCTCGTATGCTAATTGTGGGTTGCCGTATTATATCGGTGGAACAATAACCGACAGAAAGAAATTATTTCTGCAAACCCCGCAATCGTTCAATGGAAGATACAATGTAGACGTAAGAGTCGAACATGAAGCAATGGAAATTAACCCGAACATAAAGAGTGTAAAAATCAGGACCCCGGATGGCAGTGAGTATGTAGAGAATTACGACAAATTGTTGCTTTCTCCAGGCGCGATACCCGTGCGTCCACCACTTGAAGGTATTGATCTTGAAGGTATTTTTACACTCCGCGATGTGACTGATACCGACAGTATCAAGAATTATACTACAACCCATAAAGCGAAAAAAGCTGTAGTTGTAGGGGCGGGATTCATTGGATTGGAAATGGTCGAAAACCTGCATTACGCCGGAATGGAAGTTTCGGTCGTTGAAATAGGAAACCAAGTGATGGCTCCAATTGATTTTTCGATGGCGGTACAGGTACACCAGCATCTCATGCAAAAAGGCGTTATGTTGTATCTGGAACAGACTGTTGAACGGTTCTCACGCGAAGAAAACCTGATAAATGTGCATCTCAAGAGTGGGAAAACGATATCTGCTGATATGGTTATTCTCTCTGTCGGTGTACGTCCTGCAACAACACTTGCGAAGGCGGCAGGACTTAAAATAGGAGAAACGGGAGGGATTTGGGTGGACGAATACCTCGAGACTTCTGTAAAGGATATTTACGCTGTAGGTGATGCTATCGAATTTCCACATCCGCTGACAGGGAAACCGTGGCTGAATTATCTGGCAAACCCTGCAAACCGGCAGGGACGTATTGTTGCCGATAATATGGTATCCGGCAATATCAAGAAGTACGAAGGGGCAATTGGGACAAGTATTGCAAAAGTATTCGATATGACTGTCGCATCGACTGGCCTTGCTGCTAAACGCCTGAAACAAATGGAAATCCCATACCGTAGTTCCTGGACGCATGCGGTTTCACATGCAGGTTATTACCCAGATGCCTTGCCCTTGAGTTTGAAATTAACTTTCGATCCTTCCGACGGGAAACTATACGGGGCGCAATGTGTCGGTTATGATGGGGTGGACAAGCGTATCGATCAGATTGCACTCCTGATTAAAAACAAAGGAACAATTTATGATCTCATGAAAGTCGAGCATGCATATGCGCCTCCATTTTCTTCGGCAAAAGATCCGATTGCTGTTGCCGGTTACGTTGCAAGCAATATGATTAATGGAACGATGCCTGCAATAACCTGGCGGGAAATACAAAATGCAAACAGGAACGAAGTAGTTATTCTTGACGTCCGTACTAAAGACGAATTTTTGATGGGACATATTCCCGGCGCAATGAATATTCCTGTGGATGAGCTTCGTTCAAGGCTTTCTGAAATTCCGTCGGATAAGCCAGTATACATATATTGTGCGGTCGGTTTAAGGGGTTACCTTGCAACCAAAATTCTTATGGCACGCGGATACACAAATGTACGCAACATATCGGGAGGTTATAAAACATATTCAGCAGCAACGGCATTGATTGGTAGATAACCACTCTATAGACCCAGCCTTTTTTTAATCTCCTTTATCATTGTATCCATAGGTATTGTATCACCATTGGCAATTGCATTTTTAACAGGGTATACATATCCTTTTGAAGTGTCTATCTGCTTGAATATAATACCTCTCATAGACCTTTGTTTCTTTTGATTTAATGCCATTTCTTCATTAAATATTTCCAATAATCTTGCTTTTCTAAAAATAAAAAATTGATCCGGTGTTCCGGTCAACCAGTATTTACAGTTATCAGCCTTAAGTATTCCCGAATTTACATAATTTTCGTTGGTAGTCTGGGACTTTTCCTGATATTCGATATAAATGTTTCCATACTTTTTTATCAAAGTATCATTTTTGATTTCAATACCTAAAGCATTTTCTCCTATATCATATTGTCCTTCAGGAGTAAGATATTGGCCAAGATCAAGATTATAGTTTTCAGAAATCCATTTTGCAATATAATTTTCGAAGATAAAGGCATCCTGAAGTTTTTCTTTAAAATAATCGGTTTTATTTCTATCGCTCCACACGCACACTTTGGGTTGAAACTTATGGTTAAAATTATCTTTGAAATAGTTTATTACATCTTTATTATCGTTGAACCAAACTTTTACATCATCATCCCTAATCGCTATAACCCATTCATTATATGACTTTACAGTGGTATCTTTCAATTCAAAATGAATATAATCTTCGATATCAACTTTACTCCTTAAAGCAATCTTTAATTCGTGAAAAACAAATATTTGGAGATATTCGATGTAATCTGTTGTTTTATTTTCAAATGGTTTAAAGTCCATTGCAATCATTTTGTAAGTTGAAATATGGTGTTAATGAAATATCCTGTAGAATGCTCATTTATGCATTTTTCAATATCTTGATTGGCGAGAGTCTTGACGCTTTAATGGCTTGGAACAATAATACCAAAAGAGAAAACAATATAAAAACAAGCCCTAATAACAGGTATGTTAAAATCCCTATATCAACTTTATTTTCATAACTTTGCGACCAATTTTTCATCATGTAAACAGCAATAGGAATGGCTATCATATATGCCAGAATTACAATTCTGAGTATATCTTTTACTAAGAACAATATAATGCTATAATATTCAGCTCCAAAAACCTTTCTAATGCCAATTTCTTTGTATTTTTTTGTGATGTGACTTGTCATCATACCAACCATTCCCATCATCGAGATAAGCAGTAAAATCAAAAGAAACCCGATGATGCTATTTTTCAAATGGTTTTCATCACTATATAGATGATTAATTTCCTCTGAAACAGATTCGTATTTGAATGGATCAAAGGATTTATTGAATTCATCATATACATTTTTTATATGTCCAATTACCTGACCATTGTTATTAGCTGTTCTAACAAAGATATCTTTCTGATGGTTACCGTATGTAATTAGCAATGGCTTTGTGTTATTTCTGAAGTGTGAAAAATGAAAATCTTTTACTACACCTGCTATTATAAACTCCTTTTTCCCTAAGTTTACCGGCATCCCGATACAGTCTTCTATTCCCATAAATTTCATAGCAGACTCGTTTATGATCACTTGTTTAAAACGAAGTTCTTCATTTTGGGCGAAATCGTTCCCTTTTAACAAATCAATTTTCAAAGTATTGAAAAAATCCTTGCCAACACTCAAATTGAAAACCGGCAATTTACCGGAATTATTTTCCTGCCAGTCCCAACCCCCGACTTCCTTTTCCAAATCAATGAACCGGTGTGATTGTACTACATTAACTATATTCGGATCATGTAACAATTCGCTTTTAATAGCATCAGCATTTTTTGGGTTATCTATCCTGAAAGTTATCAGATTTTCAGTATCGTACCCTAAATCTGCTTTCATCATGAAGTCAACTTGTTGATGCATTACAAATACACTAATAAGAACAATATGAACCAATATGAACTGAACGATAACCAAGCTTCGATGAAAGAAATTTGTTTTTTTTGACATCTTATTGTCAATTGCATGCAGAGGCTTCAATGATGATAAGTAATATGCCGGATATAAGCCGGCAAAAAATGATGCAAATCCAATAATCCCAACGATACCTGCAATATGCCAAAAATTTATATAACTGCTTATGATCTGTCTTCCGGTTATCATCTGTGTTTTTTCAATAATAAGGGATACCAAAAGAAGAGCCAAAATGGATGTAAAACATGTAAAAAGAAATGATTCTGAAAAGAACTGCAACATCAATTGAAAACGCCCTACTCCCATAGACTGTTTTATGCCAATCTCCTTTTTTCTATATTCAGAGCGTGATATAGAGATGTTTATGTAGTTAAATAGGGATATTGCCAAAATAAATATCAATATGAAAATCAGTACATAAATATTTTTGAGACTACCCGGATTTTCAATAAATAATCCTAAATCTGAGTTAAAATGAAAATCTCTAAGCGGAACCAAAAATAAACGTTTGCTTACCTCTCCCAAATTAACATTCTCTAAAACATTCTTAATCTTATCGTTTAACGTATCAATATTGGAATTGTCGTTTAATACAATAAACGTACTATACCCCAATACGTTCCAATTATCAAGGTATTGATCTTTTGAATCTATAAAAGTTATTGGCACTACATAATCGAACTTTATGGAAGAATTGCTTGGAATATCTTTAAATAAACCTGAAATAAAAAATTCATCATCTTCTATTTTAATACTTTTGCCTATTACATCCTGATTACTTTGAAATAACCTTTTTGAAAGACTTTCTGAAATCATGATCGAATTTGTAGACTTTGAAAAAGCTGAAATGTCGCCTGTCAAAATTTTAAAAGAAAAAACGTTAAAAAAGCTGGATTGCACAGCATAGCCTTTTTCTTGAAATTTTTTCTCATTGTGGATGATATATTTGTCTTTGAAAAACTTTTGACATGTTGTCGCTTTTTCAATCTCCGGGAAGTTATCCAGATACTCAGCCAAAGGGCAGGGTGTCTCCATGATATAATCTATCTTCCCTTTACTAAATTCAATTTCATTGGCTGCTAAATATATATGATCAAAATTCTCATGAAATCTATCGTAATTATATTCATACATGATCCAAAAAAATAAAAGAAAAACTGTTGCTATTCCTATGGATAAACCAAATGAATTGATAAGAAAATATATTTTATCTTTAATGGTAAATCGGAAGAAAAGTTTTAAATTTATTATTTTCATGATTGGTTTAGTATTGTCGCTAACTATTCACAATATATATGCCTAAAATGCATTATGCCTATTTTCAATTGCTTCATTTACAACGAATGAGGTCCTATAATATTTTAAAGACTCTCCAAAACCTTGAATTTGTTTCGTTTTTTTTATGATCCCAAAAATAGTGTACTTATCCTTTCTGATTTCTTCTTTTATTTCATCGTATCTGGACCTATACTTTTCGGAGAAAAATTGTTCTTTTGCCACTTGTATTGCAGTATTATCAGATAAAATCTTGGGAGTTAGCAGAAGTTCAAATAATACTTCTTTTTGGTTTTTGATTTGATTGTATCCCAATATTACGTTTTTGATCCTGGGATATGTTACTTCATTTGCAATATTATTTTCATTATTGGTACAGAGGATTACTTGCCGCTTGCCTCCATCGATAAAATTCTGTTCCATTACAGCATGTCCCGTTGTCCCGCTTCCTGCGAAGAAATCCAATATGATTGCATTCTTATTCAAAGTTCCTATTGAAAAAATAAACCTAAGGAAATCAACAGGTTTTTTCCCATTTCGAAACTCAACACCACCCTCATAGCCGACATTATTAAAGGCTTCTTCAAAATCTAAATAGTTAGGATAAGGAACTTCTTTTACCTCATTTCTATTGATAGGAACACCTTGAAAATAAAAACCATTTGCTTTCTTATCCGACTCTCTCGTAAGAAAATACCTGTGGTTATACATATCTCCACCCATATCCGGCACTTTATACAGATATCCGAAAAGATGGTTTCTTTCTTCAAGATATTTCATATGAAATCGCCCAGAACTATTACCTTCTTTTAACGATCCTCGTATATTAACTTTTTGTAATTGTTCAATTGATGGGGTAGATTTAACAATCCGATATTCCCCCGGCTTGAAAACAGAGACTTCCTTTGAACCCATCATTATTTTCTCCGGATGATCAATGATTTCTTCAATGGTATATATGTAATTATCAATAGATGTATTATCCTGTAATCTCTTTATAGACCTGAATTTGGAAGATTTCCGGTATAGTAGCAATTGTTCTGTTGTTTCATGATAATCTTTATCGCCTTTAAGTATCCGGTCTTCATGTCTTACTTTGACAGTAAAAGATGTCATATAGTTAGACTCCTGAAAAATACTATCGCATAACAATTTCAACTGAGCATGTTCTTCTTCATTTATAGAAATGAACATCACTCCCTCAGGTTTTAGAAGATGATAGGCTAACTCCAAACGCTTATGCATAAACGATAGCCAATAGCTATGCCTTAGAGGATGATCGTTAGGGACATCAGATCCGTCAGGATACTTATCCAGCACCCTTTTATCCTTGTACCTGAAACCGTCCGATCCTGTATTATAAGGCGGGTCGATGTATATAAGATCTATTTTTCCTTTATGGGTATAATTCAAGCATGTTAAAGCGTGATAGTTATCTCCCTCGATAAACACATGAGTAGGTTGACCATTATCATTGGCGATTGCTTTTTCTTTGACTTCTTCAAGAACAGGATGTTGATTTTGTATATTGTTTTCAAAGACCTCTGGTACATCCATCCACACAAGCCCATATTTGGCCTTTTTTATCTGATCATTAGCAATTCTTAATTGTCGCTTTAATTCTTCTATTTCCTTAAGTAAATCCTGTTCTTTAGAAACTTTATCCATATAATTATGCCATCACTTTTTGTGAACTTATTACAAACTTACATAAAAATGGTGAATTTATACACCGCACAATAAAAATCAAGACCAGTACCGTTCTATAGATAATTAACGTGCTCGAGGCACAATGTTTTATTTAAAATTTATCAATATGAGGACAGTATGTGGTCTTGATGTTCACAAAGATAGCATTTTCATGTGTATTTTAGATGAACAAGGGAAAAAAGTAGAAGAAAAATTTGGTGTCTCCACTCGGGAAATAAAAAAGATGGGCATGATTCTGCAAAAACATTATGTACAGGAAGTCTGTATGGAAAGCACCGGTATCTATTGGATGCCCGTGTGGCGTTTGTTGGAGAATGATTTCAAGATGTATCTTGTCAATGCACAATTTCTCAAACAGCTTCCAGGCCGCAAGAGTGATGTAAAGGATGTCCAGTGGATAGCCACCGCCTTGTTGAAGGAATTGGTTCGCAATAGCTTCGTTCCGGATGTCAATATCCAACGTCTTCGCCAATACGGGCGACGGATCAACGAATTGAACAAAGATCTTGTCCGCTGTTCGCAGCGCATGGACATGATCCTGCAACGCTGCAATATCCGCATCAGCAATTATGTATCCAATATCGACAGCAAAAGTTATCAAAAAGTGATTGATGCAGTTATACAGGGTGAAAGCTCAGCAGATGAACTGGTCAAATTGATCCATGGGCGTACCATCAACAGGCATGGGAAGGCAGTGATGCGTGATGCACTTGAAGGAGAGGTAAAAAAAGCGGACATTGACATGCTCAGGCAATACAGGGAGGTTTTAACCATGTGTCAAAAGCAAAAAAAGGAATGCGAACAGGAGATGAAAAACTTATGCCAAGCGCATTATGCCGTGGCATTCCAATTGTTGTTGACCATACCCGGCATCAAGGAGCACTCAGCCGCCATCATTATTTCCGAAATAGGAGCGGACATGAGTTTATTTGTTACGGCCCAGGCGCTTGTTTCGTGGGCCGGGCTACGGCCACGCAACGATGAGAGTGCAGGGAAAATCAAGAGCCGCAGGATTACCCACGGTAACAAATATTTGCGCAAGGCGCTGATGGAATGTGCGTGGGGAGCATCACGAACCCGGGACAGTGTGTTTTACAACCGTTTCTGGCACTTGAGAAACAAGAACAAGAATCACAACAAAGCCATTGTGGCTGTGGCAAGAACATTGCTGGTGATTATTTGGACATTGCTTTCCAAAGAAGAGGAGTTTGATTTTGATTATCAAAGCAAAAACGGCTCAAAATGTGCTTAAGTACATCGTTTTGAGTTGTCGGATTCTTGGTAAAGTCCTTCTATTTGTGGTGGAAGTCTTACCCCGTCTTGCAAACTGACTCTGGCAAAGAATCCGGTTTGAACACCGACAAGAGACCTGGAGTTCGAAGAGGAAATTAATATTTATTTGGCGAAAGTTATTCAAGCGTTCGTCTAGATAAACACGTACCTAGGGTCTGCTGAAAAAGTCAAGGCTGTGTAATTTTGTCAAATTTTTTATCAAAAACCAACCAAATTGACCCAATCGACGCAATTTTTCATGAAATCAGCATCAAGAGTTCGATTTTTGAATTCGAAATCCGGAAAAATTGAATCGGCCAATTTTTAAAGTGCAAGGGTTTTGAGCACTTTTATCATATTTCCTTGCACTTGGGATAGAAAAAACGGCGTTAAATGCATTGATTTATACAATATTATTACTTTTTCAGCAGACCCTATTTACATCGAATCGCGGAGGGAAAATCTTGATTTCCGTAAATGACAAAGATACAACAGGAGTTATTGATATTCCTTCCACATATCGTGATGACGACCCTGTTGCCTGGAGGCAATGGCATCATTGGAATCAAATCGACGACATAGCCGAGATCACGTTGAAAAAGGGAATCCAGGCGTTAACGTTGCATACTGTCGAAAACGGCCAAATGAATTATGCCTGGCTAAGCTTCAAAAAGGTTCGGTAAAAGACCTTAGACACAAATCTCCAGTCCATCATACGCCAGGAAAACACTTGGCGGCAGTTCGGCTTGTACCTGTTGGTGAAGCCCCATCTGATGGCTGATGTGGGTAATATAGGCCCGTTGTGGTTTCACATCGTTAATTAATGCCAATGCCTCGTTCAGTGTAAAATGCGATATATGAAGCTCTTTTCGCAAGCCATTCACTATAAGACAATCCAAACCGTGCAGTTTGTCTTTCTCTTCCTCGCTGACACTACTGGCATCAGTCAAATAAGCAAATCGACCGAAGCGGAACCCCAGTATGGGCAAATTCATGTGCATGGCGCGAATTGGAGTTACTGGTATATCGCCGATAGCGAAAGGCGCTTCGTCAATGGTATGCATGTTTAGCTCAGGTACCCCCGGGTATTTTGTTTCTGCAAAAATATAGGCGAATTCCTGCCGCAAAACCTCCTGTACCCGCTCCTCGGCATAAATATCCGTTGGGCGCTGCATCACATAATTGTAGGCGCGCACATCGTCCAATCCTGCCGTATGATCCTTGTGTCCGTGCGTAAACAGGATGGCATCCAACTGGGTAACGTTGGCACGCAGCATCTGTTGCCTGAAATCGGGCCCTGAATCGATCACAATATTTTTATCGCCGGTCTGTACCAACACCGAACACCGTAAACGTTTGTCGTGCGGATCGTTGGATACACACACTGCGCAAGGACATGCAATTACAGGAACGCCCTGCGATGTCCCAGTCCCCAAAAAAGTAATTTTTATCCGATCCAATCTACATCAATTTAGCACAAAGGATCACTAAGGTAAATCACACAGGCACACTAAGGTTTTGTGATCCTTGTTAATATCTATTTTCTTTGTGCGCCTTTGTGACCATCCTTTGTGTGCCTTTGTGTTAAAACAACTTACAATAATTCCGTCAACTGTTCCAGTTTCATTCCCCGCGACCCTTTCACCAGGATAAACATACTACCCGGAGGATTGCCGGTAAGCCAGTTTTTCAGTTCCTCCATTTCGCCAAATGCTATGATGCCGGGAACGTCCTTTGCCGCCTCGTAAAAATGTTTCCCAACCACCAACCGAGTCACATCGTTTTGTGGCAAAAGCAGGTTAACAATTGCGGCATGTTCCTGCGGCGCCTAATCGCCAAACTCGAACATATCGCCCAGTATCACCATCTTCGGGCATTGTATATGCTCAAAAAAGTTCCTGAGCGACTCGCTCATGCTGGACGGATTGGCATTGTAATAATCGAGTAGAAGCTG
>JAVBNI010000280.1:0-13970 GCA_031551645.1 Bacteroidales bacterium
GCATGCGCTGAACCTGGGATACGAAGACGAAGAGATTTATGCCGCGCTCGAACAAGCGTTGGCGGAAGTAAGCCGAAAAGACATCACCGTCGGCGAACTCGTTTCGCTGACATTGGGCGTGGGCGAATGCGGCGTAAAGGCGATGGCGTTGCTCGATAAGGCCAACACCACTTCGTTCGGCAATCCCGAAATTACCAAAGTGAACATCGGCGTGGGCAAAAACCCCGGCATCCTCATCAGCGGGCACGACTTGAAGGACATGCAGGAGTTGCTCGAACAGACTGCAGGAACGGGCGTAGACGTGTACACGCACAGCGAAATGCTGCCCGCCCATTATTATCCCGCGTTCAAAAAATATCCGCATTTCGTCGGTAACTACGGGAATGCATGGTGGAAACAGCGCGAGGAATTCGAAAGCTTCAACGGCGTGATCCTTTTCACAACCAACTGCATCGTTCCTCCCCTGAAATCGGCAACATACGCCGATCGTATTTATACCACGGGTTCGGCGGGACTCGCGGGAGCCAAGCACATCCCCGGTCGGAAAGACGGCAAGCCCAAAGACTTCTCGGCATTGATAGAACACGCGAAGAAATGCCTTCCACCGAAAGAAATCGAAAAGGGAGAAATCATCGGCGGGTTTGCACACAACCAAGTGATTGCATTGGCCGACAAAGTGGTGGAAGCCGTGAAATCGGGAGCAATTAAGAAGTTTGTGGTGATGGCAGGTTGCGACGGACGGATGAAATCGCGTGGATATTATACGGATTTTGCACTGGCTTTGCCCGAAGACAACGTGATACTGACGGCAGGTTGCGCCAAATACCGCTACAACAAGCTGCCTCTTGGTAATATCGGCGGTATCCCCCGCGTGCTGGATGCCGGACAATGCAACGACAGCTATTCGTTGGTAATAATTGCGTTGGCGCTCAAAGATGCCTTCGGTTTGAAAAGTGTGAACGAACTCCCGATCGTGTATAACATTGCGTGGTACGAACAAAAGGCCGTTATTGTGTTGTTGGCTTTGCTTTCGCTTGGCGTGAAGAATATTCACCTCGGCCCTACACTGCCTGCGTTTTTATCACCGAACGTAACCGATGTTTTGGTGAAAAATTTCGGTATCGGCGGGATATCCGAAGTAGAAAAAGATATGGAAGTTTTTAAAATTCAATAAAAAACCTCTCCCCCTGCCCTCTCCACAGGAGAGGGAGCCCGTGCTACTCAACGCTATTCAGAAAACGCAAAATATGGTCATTCAGAAAGAGTTTAAAAAGCACCGTCACCCCTCTTCCTGTGGAGAGGGGCCGGGGGAGAGGTCTGATTGAAATTCATTAACATAACGCAATAGAAATGGAATCATTCAAATACCTTAAGGAAGAGGACGGGAAATACATCCTGAAAAACCAATCAATCATGAACCTTTGCTTAGGTGTAGGTAGCCTCGCAGTAGCTGCATTGATTGTGTTCAAAAATCCGTCGAGTACAGGAGCCATCCTGTTTGCCATTATTGTTGCCGGGCTCGGAGGCTTAATCCTTTACGGGATGAAGGCGCAAGCCGTTTTCGATCCGTCTTCGCGAACCGTTACATTCCGGAACCGCCGCAACGAAATGATTTATTCCTTTGACGATTTCCAGAATTTCAGTATGACCAAGGTGAAGCAAATCGGTATAACCACCAACAACATGCTGTACATGGTATTCGAAAAAAACGGGAAATCGATGCCTCACCTCATCAGGCAATACGGGCCCATTGCCAAAAAATCCCAACAATTGTACGATGAAATCGAATTCGTGATGAACAAGAAGTAAAGACAATGAATACCGAAACGATTATTGAGAAAGACAGGATTTCCTACATGCCTTATCGGGCAAACCTGTTCTGGAATGCACTCTTTGTGATAGGTGGTGCTATCATATCCTTGGTAACCCTTGCAATGAAATATCCCGAAAGGTGGACATACAACACGCAAACCGTTCTTGTGGTCGGGATACTGATAGCTTCCGTCGGGCTGTACCGGTTTTTCTTTCTCGACGGGGTTATCCTGATTTTCGATGCACAGAGTCAATGCATCTATAAGAAGCGCCCGTTTTTAGCGCCATTCATAGCCATGCGGTTCGATGCGGCCCATTCCATCATCACCGAACAGGAATACGGAAGCATTTATTATTGCATCACCCGGAAAGGAAATATATTCGGGAAGAACCTCCGTATTTCCACCGATTTTAAGGAGAGCAAACAAGGTGCTGACAGGGTAAAATTCGAAGACGAGCTTTTGCCGGCTATTGTTGATATATTAGGAATAAACCATTAATCATTAAGAACTAAATCAATTTGAAAATAAAAGTCATTGCGGCTTTACTGCCGATCATTATTTTTTTCTCGTGCGGAAAAGAAGACGCACTCGAGGACAACAACGACCTGAACCCCGACACATTTGTGAACGACCTGAAAGTAACCATTTCAGGAGCAAGGGGCGGCAGTTACCACATCACCGGCGAGGATGTCGGGGTAGGTTGCATTGGATTTGCCCAAAACCAGCTTTCCTATTTCTCCATCGGTTTCGGTAACGACAAAGTCAGTTTTTCAACGGGTATTTTCTTCCCCGATGTAACCAGCAGGAAAGAGCAGGAAGGAGTAGACGGACATGCCAAGTACGGAGCCGGCACCAAATGGGAGGATGTGTTCAGTGCGCAGTTTTATTGGCTGTATTACCAACAGGAAGAGTCCGAATCCGTGACCAATACATGGATAACCATCAACCGTTTTGAAAGCCGCGCGGACAAACAATTGACCTCCATAGTGTATGTCCGTGTGGCCGGGACTTTTCACTTCAAAGCGAGCAACTCGCCTACCTACATCCCCGAGGCCGCCATACTTGACGCGTGGAACAGGGGACAATACGGTTCGCCCTATCCGCTTTACTTACCCGAACTTGCAGGCACATCGGAAATAGAAGCCAGCGGAAGTTTCGACGTGATGTTTTCGACGTTCGTGTACTAATAAGGTTGATAGACTTCAATAAGTAATTATATAACAAGATAGATACAGAACCGGGGATATTCAATAATATCCCCAAAATATTAATTCCAGACTGTCTTTGTCGTGAACTTGATATGTTCGCACCCTGTAATCGTATTTATATTCCAAGGAATCGAATGCAGGGTCGGACTCAGGATATGCGCTCAGATAGCCCTTTGCCAGTCCTTTTTCCAATTTGGTTGTATCAACAAAATCCCAGTTGCCTGCAAAACGGTCGATATAAAATCCGATCAATTTTCCTTTGTAGAAGGAATAACCCGCGCTTCCACCGGTTTCATAATATATGTCCGGAAAAATATACAGAAGGCTGTCGCGAATAATCACCGAAATAATTTTGAGAGAATCGTCGGTTTGACGACCGACAAGAAAAGCATTAATTTCGTTCACTAAAACGGGACTTGCTATTTTCTCCAGATCGTTCCCGTCTTTATTTTCACGTTTTTGCCGGGAATTTCCAACACAAGCAGCGCCCAAAAAGATGAGTATGCAAATGATTTGAATGGCTAATTTTGACATCTTGTTGCTGTTAATGTACCGTCAATTATTCGCATCCAAATTTCTTCTGCCTGTTTCATCCAATTCTTGAATTCAGTGTTGTCAGATTTAAAATGTTGTATGGCATCTATCAGTTTATCCAGGTCGAATGACGATGCCACCACTACCCTCCCCGTTCGTACAGCATCAAAGGCATTTAACTGTTGTTCGGCATGTGCGGGAACAATCAGTATCGGTTTATCCAGATACATGGCTTCGCAAACCGACTCAAAACCTGCTGTACCGAAAAAAGCTTTACAACCTGCCATCATCCGGATAAACAAACTGCCGTTCAATTGATAAAATGACAGATTGGGGTGGGGTTGGTATATTTCCGGCATCCCGGGTTTATCCCAGAAAACATGAATAATTTTTTCAGGATATTGCTGGTGCCAACGGATGATTTCTTCCGCAAAACCATGATTGAGAATATATCCCAGCCAATATGGTTGTACAGAAATTGATAAATCCAATACTTCGCGACGTAAAAGAGGCGGTGCAACAAATAATCGTTTATCCGGCGCATGGTTCATGGGAACAAAAGAAAGAGCAACACGCTTTTGTGCGTTCAGGCAACAAAGTAAGGTATAGAATCGTAACAGATATTGGGTTAGGTTCAATTTGTGTGGAAAAATAAATGCCGGATGTTCAAAGACAAATTGATGTGCCACGCAAACCATCGGTATGGTTATCTGATGACGGCGATATGCCAGCCCACCGAGTAGTTCGTAAAAATTAATAACTACATCTGGTTTGAGTTCATTGATACGTTCGTTAATCAAACGGATACTGTCGAAGTATGCTTTTCTACGTTTCCGCTTCAAGTTGTAGATGATGCTGTAAAAAATCCGGAAATGTTTATTATCATCTGTTTTCAGAAAATTAGGACTTACATAGGTTTGTACCGATGCCCCAATCTGCTCAAAAAAAAATCTGGGAATTTCACGCATTTCGCTGCATCCAGCCAGTACTTCCACTATCTGGTGACCGTTATGTCTCAGGATGTCCGACAAGGCAATTGCCTGGGTCATATGACCGCGCCCTTCTCCCTGAACAATAAACAGAAAAAGCATACCATTTTAGCGTTTGAACGTTTAACGTTATAACGTTATTTGAATTGTTCGAATGTCCAGTTCCAAGCTTTTTCCCATTGTTCGGGATAAGTCCAGTGACCGGTTTCTTCGACCAGAAACAATGTACGCGGAGCCTTAATAACATTGTAAGCCGAATACATGGAAGTCGGCGGACAGGTGACATCATTGTAACCCCATGAATAGAATCCGGGAACCTTTACCTGGCAAGCGAAATTAACCACATCGTAATATTTTGAGGTTTCCACCTTTTGTGGGGTATTATTAAAAGCCTTGTTGTCAGCGTTGAATAAATGCGGCCATCCACCTGCACGCCCGTTAAGATATCCTGTCAAGTCGCATAAAGCGGGATAAAAAGAGACTAAACCTTTGATCCTGCTGTCGAGTCCTGCAGTAACTATAGCCAACGCTCCCCCTTGACTTCCTCCTGCCACCACAATATTTGTCCCGTCAAACTGGGGCAGACTGAAAATAAAGTCTACAGAACGAACACAACCCAAATAAACGCGCTTGTAATAAAAACGATCCTTATCATCAAGGTTATAGTTCCAATACCCGTTCAACGCACCTTTTCCCAAGCTATTGTATGCTTCGTTACCCAAGGTAACAGGAATGCCGTGGATACCGATCTCGAAAATAATTGCTCCTTTCTCGGCATTGGCTATATCGCCGTAATATCCGCGAACACCGGCTCCGGGAACTTTCAAAAGAGCAGGATATTTTCCCGGGGCTTTCGGTAGGCATAAAATACCGTATAACCGGGTACCGACCTGATAATTTTGCAAATTAACATGATACACATCAACTTTTTCGGTGCAACGTTCAGGAAGCAGAGTCATTATGGCATCCATAGGTATCTGTGCCAGATCAGTTTTTGCCTTGTCCCAAAATTGCACAAAATCTGATGGCAAGGTAGTTGTCGGCTGGATTGTTTCAGGACTGAATGCTGCTGTGGCCAATCCTTCGTAGTTCTTACCTTCGTATTTCGCATAAACACGACAACGGAGAAATCCGGACGTTTTCATGGTACCACCGTCGATGATCGTTTTGCCATCTTTCAGGTTTTGTTTGTCCCTTTTCACCGGAGGCAACATTTCCGGTCCCAGCTCATAACTGATTTCAACATTACGAAGCAAGACATCGTTTTTGGTAACTGTTACTTCAAAGTTAACTTTCTCACCGGATTTATATACCCAATCTGCATGTTCTGTCGCAATATTGACTTTGATTAATCTTTCAGCAGGTTGCGCCTGGAGTAGCAAAGAGCTAGATAGTATAAATCCAATTAATAATCCGATAAATGTTCTTCTTGTCTTCATTTTATAGTTTTTGAATGTGTTTGTTGATTTGAAAAAACAAATATACAGCGTTCGTCGATAAACGCTTTATGTATAATCGAAAAAATTCCGGATTTCTTAAAAGTAACAATTCCGGAATATTAAGACTTTACCGGAATTTATTCCTGAAAATCCAAGAATATGATCACCTTATCCTATTTCCCCGAACACTAAAATAGGAAGAGTCCTAACGTGAGAGAAAAAGTATTGTTTTTTACATCTCCGGAATCGGAAACATTCTGTAATCCCCATGAATAACGTAATCCAAGTTGGAGTTTCCAGATTTCAACACCTCCGCCCACACCAATTCCCCAATCGAAATGTTCGAGATTTTTGAAAGCATCGCCGCTAAAATTGGCAGCATAGCTGAAATAAGGGCCAGCAATAAGATAGGGACGAATTACCAACAAATTGAATCCCCACCGCAAATTAACAGGTACCTCAAAATAACCTGCACTATTTGACTGTCCGTTAACATCCGCTTTTTTCACCGTATACAATAACTCAGGCTGTATGCCAAGACCTACGCCGGGTATATTGAACTGAGCAAACGCCCCTACCTGCCATCCGGTAGAATTGTCAAGTGAAAAATCATCCGTCTTAAAATTGGCAAAATTAAGTCCTCCTTTGGCACCGAAATGTACCTGCGCATCCACGTTGTTTGTCCAGCAAGCGCATACTACGATAATTAATATGACTATTTTTTTCATGTTTGTTACTTTCTATGATTAGTACTAAAATTATATCAATCAACAGGATAAAAAATCCGGGTTAACCATTTATTTGGATCCTGTTCGGTAGTTGGATCGGTTACATATATTTCCCAGGGATATCCCCTAAGGGTACGTCTATACCGTTCCAGCCATTGTTGTATGGCATTATGCCCATCTTCAAGTGTATCGTACGACCCGTAATAATCAGCCACAACATTGTTACCAGCCGGCATTGTTTTACATTGTATCTTGCCCGCTCCTTGTACCTCTTTATCAACCGGAATACCTACTTCAAAAACAACCTGTTTGTCGTCTACCTGGTGGTAGATGGCAATCGGACGATTAGTCATCGAAAGATCAGACCTGGCCACAAACACCATCAAATCTTTATATAAACCACTCATCTTTTTTGAAATATCATTCCACTTACAACTATCTGTTATACTGATGTATGTAAACGAATTTATTCGCTGCAGGTGTATAGCAATACCTTCGGCTTTTTCAACTGCGACTTCGCTGATATTTTCAATATAATCGATTACTGCCAGTTCCTCCGAACGATCAAACATCATCTGAAGATAATGTAGCAAACTGTCCTGCGGAAATTGCAGTCTCGAAGTAATGGTCAACAATGATGCATTTTTTTTGACGGGTTTTATCTTGAAAGACATAACATACGAATGACGATCATTTAATTCAATAACAGCTGATACCATCCGATTGTTTTTAGAATTCCTGATATTCATTGTACCACCTGTTTGATCGGGATTTTTACTCACCCACTGGAATCCTGCGCCTTTACCCTGAGCCGGGCCGGTAAAGCGCATCTGTACTCCCATTTCGTCCTGCAATGGAGTGTACCATTCTTTCCATTTATCCGGCTGATTGATTAATTCGAATACTTTATCGGGAGTCGTTTTGATCTCCATGGATTGTTCGATCAGGGTAACATTAGGTAACAGATAAAACAGCAAGGCTACGGTTAACACCGTAAGGGTAACTATTTTTCCTATTTTTTTTGTCTGCTTCACTCGAAATGAATTACATGCTATTTTTCAAGCACAAAAATATCTAAATTTAATCAACAATGAGGTAAAAATCGGGGTTTAGTACAATTATTCCCTCCTTTCGAAGAAAATCTGTAGTTTTGTAGCAAACAAATCAATCGACATGAATATAACTGTTGAACAAGTAATCAATGCATTAAAGCATGTTACACATCCTGCAGCGAATAAAAATATTATCGAACTCGGGATGATCGACAACATTCGAATAAACGAACTTGAAGTTAGTTTTACGCTTACTTTCGCCAAAGCGAAAGATCCGATGAAAAACGCGATTGTTGCCGCTTGCGAAAAAGCACTGCGGTATTATGTACATCCGGATATTGTACCCAGGATGGATATACAAACAGTGCAACAAATACACCCGCAACATCCTAAACCGGCAATGCTTCAAGTGAAAAATATTATTGCCATAGCGTCGGGAAAAGGAGGAGTGGGCAAATCGACAGTTGCTGCCAATCTGGCTGTTGCTTTAGCCAGGATGGGATTCAGCACCGGTTTGTTAGATGCTGATATCTACGGCCCTTCGATGCCTAAAATGATGGGAGTGGAAAACAAGTTACCGGAAGTAACAGGCACTGAAGGTGATGAACGGATCACTCCCGTAGAAAATTACGGAGTACGAATGTTATCCATTGGTTTTTTTGTCCGTCCCGAAGACGCTGTAATTTGGCGCGGCCCCATGGCGACAAACGCTTTGAAGCAATTACTCATGCAGGGAGAATGGGGCGAATTGGATTATTTACTGATTGACCTTCCTCCCGGCACAGGCGATGTACACCTGACTATTGTCCAGGAACTCCCGGTAACCGGCGCCGTTATTGTCAGTACACCGCAACAGGTGGCCTTGGCCGATGTGGTGAAAGGAATCAACATGTTCCGTAGCGACAAAGTAAATGTTCCGATACTTGGGTTGATTGAAAATATGGCATGGTTCACTCCCGAAGAATTACCGGACAATCGTTATTACGTTTTTGGAAAAGAAGGCTGCAAAAAATTAGCCGAACGCGAGAATATCCGCTTGTTGGGACAAATACCTATTGTACAAGGAATTTGCGAAAGCAGCGACAATGGTCATCCGATAGTAACGGATGAACAATCGATCATGGGAAAAGTGTTTATGGAAGTAGCGCATCATCTTGTAGATGCTGTCAATGAGCGCAATACAAACTTACCACCGGCTCAACCTGTACCGGTAGTAAGTTAAATCATTGGAATGATTGTCACATTAGTAGTCCATTAAATTGATCATTTAAATACAAATATAACCATTTGTAAGTTGGAACAGTCTGCCAAAGAAAAAATCAGTTTCATTATCAATCCTATATCCGGCACAAGGGAAAAAAGTTCATGGCCGGAAATTATCCGGAGTACCATCGACGAAAACCGTTTCGATATTCGTATTTTCTTTACGGAAAGATCCGGTCATGCTTCCGAATTGGCTCAACAACAGGTTGACGATGATATTCCCTATATCGTGGCTGTCGGGGGAGACGGAACTGTAAATGAAGTAGCTGCGGTTTTGCGCGATACCTCATCGGCAATGGGCATCATACCCTGCGGTTCAGGCAATGGCCTGGCCAGACATCTCCATATTCCGCTTAACCTTACCGAAGCGTTGAAACTGATCAATAACGCTGAAATCATTAGTATTGATTATGGAATGGTTAATGATAAACCTTTTTTCTGCACGTTCGGGGCCGGATTTGATGCACATATCAGTAGCGCTTTTGCACAAAGCAGCAAGCGCGGGTTTACAACATATGCATCCATCATCGCACGAGAATTTATGTCGTATCGTTCGCGAAAATATAAGCTAAAAATCGATGGGATTAAGTTCAAGACACGCGCTATGGTGGTAACCGTTGCCAATTCTGCCCAGTATGGTAATAACGGTTATATATCGCCATATGCCGATATTACCGATGGAGTACTGGATGTCTGCGTGGTACGTCCCTTCCCGAAATTATTTGCAGCTCATCTTGCCATGCGGTTACTGCGTAAAACCATTCATAAAAGCCGTTATTACCAGATGATACAAGGTGAGAAAATCGTTATTAAAAGGAAACATAAAGGGGATGTGCATTTGGATGGCGAACCTTTCATCATGGGGAAAAAACTGAAAATACAAATTGTTCCACAAGGCTTAAAAGTTTTGGTAAAAATGGAATAACAGAATAATTGAATAACTGAGTAACTGAATGTAATGACACAACTTTTATTGTAATGCCGGGGTAAATTTAGCCAGGAGGTATAAACCATCTTTCCCGGCCACAACCTTATGCTTGGTATTGGCTGGAATAACGCCTATAATTCCCGGTTGGTAAACAATCGCTTTCCCATTCAGGAAACAGGTTCCACTCCCAGCAATCACTTCATGCAATTCCAATTTCCCGTCGTGAATATGCTCTTCAAGTACGCAATTGGGGGCTACCTTAACGAGGTGGCAACTCAACTTGTTTCCTGTATCTGCACCCAAAATCAAGTGTTTCAGGTAAACACCCTTGTAGGATGCATGCGCGTTCCAACCTTTTCCGGAAATCGCCTCCTCACGGTCAACATAAAAAACGGTTCCATTTTCAACAACCGTAAGAAAAGTGCTTTGTCCGGCATCTTTCTTACTTTTTGTATCCTGCGCCATAACCACAGGACATAATAATACCATACAACAAATAACAAATGTTTTCATACGAATGATGATTTAAGTGAGCTGCAAAAATGCTCCTGTTTCATCAATCGACGTTGTACAATCTTGCGTTTTTCCGGAATTCAGGAAAAATACTTTTGATAATGTCCTGGCGAAATACCTTCGTAGGAAATAAAATGCCGGATATAGTGGCTGCTGTCGTAAAATCCGGTGGCTATGGCAGCATCAAATACCGAACATTGGTTTTTTAGCAGCATACGCGAACGTTTAATACGGTATTGCAATAAATAATTGTATGGTGAAATCCCTGTGTACTGCTTGAACAAGTGACAAAAATGAAATGGACTGACACACATGTAACGGGCAATATCGCCGACAGACAGATGTTCGTGATAGTGACGGTTGATAAATCCCAACGCCTTTTGAACCATATCTACAGGACTTTGGCTGCCTGACATCGTGATTTTGAATTCTTTTAAAACTTCCAATATATCTGACATAAGTGATGATATCCGGTTTTGTTCTCCTGTACTAATCGCGCCCTGTAGATTCTCGAATAGTACCCGGCAATGCGACGATCGGATTTTGTTACTGTAGGAATATGATACCGGGATCTGATCGGTAGTGATCGCAATGTAATTATGTAGTTCATCAGCCCTGACAGCATGAGGTTGCCCGGCATTGATCACAAAGATTTCTCCCTCGTCAATGATTTCTTCGCTATATGGGAATCGGATTGAACGTTTGCCCTTGGTCACCATCCCGAAGCAAAATGTTTGGTGTACATGCATGGGAAATTTATGCCTGACATTCTCGCCAATCACATAATCAAATGGATCAATATGTCCAAAAACGATATTCATTTTTCAATTTTGTCAAATATCCGGCATCATAAATTTCTCAATATGGCAATCAGGTTGCGTCGACGTTGGTAGTTCGTCCGGATACTGTTGAGGTATTCATTTGCCTTGGCCAGATCGGCCTTCATCAGTTGCCGGATGGCATCGGCTATCGCTTCGTAATAACGATCGCCCGTGCCTTGCAGATTTTTGTCGATAACTTTACAAAAATACTCCGAGGCATCACCAGGGAAAACCAGTTTATGTGTCCTGAAAAATTCGTATACCTGGTCTTCATAAATATTGTTCTTGCGTTTGATCAATGCCAGCGCTTCGGATAACCGGTTTGTCTTTTCGAGGTACCGGAGCATTTCCCCGGCGTTCTTCTGTTCCAGCAACTGCTCGTAACGGATAGAACCACCACCGGTTACCGAAATGGCCTTGGATAACATTGTGTTGGTAGGGCTATTGACAATGGCTTCAGCAGCAGCTTCGAACAGATCATAGTTTCCTTTCTTCAGTAGATCAAGATATAGCGAATAAACGTCTTCGTTATGGTAATATGAACCTTGATTTGCCACCAACCATGTTTTCAATGTATCAATAGCTTTCGGGAGATTCCCATGAGCGTCGTATAATGTAGCCAGTTCAATTGTCCGCTTACTGCTGTGTCCCATCAATACGCTCAACACGGCGGCTTTCTCATCATACGAAAGCGAACCGGAAACACGATCATAATATTTCCCGGCAAGTTCTTGCGAAATATCCTGATAATCTCCCATTAAAACCTTTTTCAGATGTGGTAAATCGTCGTCAGAAAATGCCGAATTTGCCACATCCCGCAATACACCGAAAGTATCATATGATTGTTCATTCAATGCAACATCGAGATTGGCTAAAAAAGCTGTTTTTTCGTCGTTGCTGAGACTTGAGACATATCCTGTAACAAAATTTTTGAAAACCGTTGATGCTTCATAATTGTAATCATTATAATCTTCATACAGATAACCATTGTCGAAAGCGCTTTCGATTTCCTCCATGATATGGAACAACAATTCCTCAATTTCCTTTTGCAGCGGTTTCTCCAAGCCCGACAGTTTTACCAGTTCGTTGTCCAAAGCATCACTAAAATTACCGGGATTATGCATCAGGTAAGCGTTCTTGAACAATTGGGTTATTTTCCGTTCTACTTTACGAAATGTCTCGTATGCCGTGCTGGTATTGGTAAACTTATTCTTCACTTCGGTGCGGAACTGTGCAGTGGCAAACTTCTCCACCAAAGCTACCAGTTCGTCTTTCGAAAGGGTTTGCAGATATTGATGAAACTGACTCTTGGTATCCTTATCGTCACTACTTTCCAACTCAATCTCCGATTCGTCATTTATTACATACAGCATAGTTGCTACCATATGCTTACATACACCGTCGTAAGGGCAGGTGCACAAGCCGGAAACCTTGCCGCCACTGAGCATTATGGTTACCGTATAATCGTCATTCCCATTTACAACAGCTTTCAACAAAGTCTTTCCTTCGTTATAGGTTGCCTGTGATACGCAATCCGACTCGAAATAATCCTCCCCACGTTTGTATACCGGTGGACTACAGCAATCACGTATATCATCCGGCGAAAGCGAACTGAAAAAGGCGTGCAGAGTATTTTTTGAGGTGGAGAACAGTGTGTGCATGGACTTTATGGAATAATTTTTCAACTATTTTACGAAATTGTTTTACTTTTCAAAGATACAACTTCATTCATCATGTTTCTCCAGATAATCTATATGTTATATATCCTATCTATTTTTATTTATTTTACTTTCATATTTTATTTCGTGTACGTACACGGAATTACAAATTTTCAACCGTGCCCGCACACAAAATATCAAATTGAAAATGTATCAATTTATTTGTTAAGATTTGTAGCTATGAAATGTTTAGATTGGTTGAGGAACGCTCTTTTCAATTGTTCGTATTCGTTTTTATCAGTTGACACCAAAGTTTCTGATTTATAGCGTTATTCCAACCGGTGTTTCTAATTCATCGAAAAATCATCCGCCGGAATGGCTTTGCTTTTCTTCAAAGCAGTTTCAAAATCGGTTTTATGTGATTACATCATTTCTCTTTCCATGGCCATGCGTCTATCCGCTTATGCATGCGTTGCCGGATTTTTTCTCCTGTAATAGCTGAAGCCCATGCTTTTTCAAAGTCATCATCATGGTCAATTGCTCCAACTTTTTCCAAAAATGAGATAATTTCCTCGCCATGCTGCTCAAGATCAATACAAACATAACGTCGTTTGGGTTTCTTGCTTTTTCGAAAGTGATGCCTGGTATTGCATTCATGATGCTACATGTCTTTATAATCTCCACAAATTTAGGGTAAAATTCACATATGGGTATGAAAAAACCCTTCACTATTTCTCTAATGAAGGGTTCAAAGTTCGGCGGCGATCTACTCTCCCACAAATGCAGTACCATCGGCGCTGATAGAACCAATGCCATCAATAGTATTCATATTTCGAAACATAACTCATCGTTGAACTATATATTGAAAGTTCTTCGGATTCAACATAAATCAAATTGTCATTTTTATCATAAAAACGTCTGATTTCTCTCAGTTTTTCGTTATTGTTCATAAAAATTTCGGTTTTTACATTCAGTCCGTTTTGATAACTATGTACACTAATTCGAATAGGTGTGTTATCCGTT